>JAZOSG010000248.1:0-2621 GCA_045657005.1 Faecousia sp. | reverse complement strand
ATATACTTACAAAAGGGAAATTCCAAGGCATATTACTAACAAATCCTATAAACATAAAACTATCGGACTGGAGAAATATAGCGTACCATCATACTTACCGCATCGTTGACAAAAACACTATTGTTTGTACATATGGGAAGCAACAACAAACTTTCTCTATCAACTTTGATGAAATGTTGCAGTATACGCACCAAATAGTGATGGCATCCAATATTCTAAATATTGCACGTAGTATTTTTGTTTTTGACTACGACAAGAAGATTGCAGATTATCGAGATGCACATACTCATGTGCCAGTTCGTTTTAGACCGTCTATTCTTGAAGAAAACCTAAGAACAAGTATGATGAGTATGGAGTTTTATTTATCAAAGGTTGGAGTCAATGATAATACTGCCGTAGCGGATGTTACCGATTTAAGAAATGATGGGGGATTAGGAAAAGATGAACAAATCATGCGCCATATCCATGCTTCGCAGTTTCTATATCACTTATGGTGTACCTACAGAGAGCAGAAAGTCTGTATAAATTACCATTCGGCAAATGGACGGTTTGTCTTTTCGTGCAGTGTTGAAGGCTCTGTTTGCGAAAGAATAGGTGAGGATAAGGAATTATCCTACATGGCCCAGTTTGTATCTTTCGATTATAGTGCAAATGAAAATTAAGTGCGGTGACCAATACTGGGATATCAGACAGTGGACACAAAAGAAATTAAAGGCATCGGATCTCTTGCCGAAATCCGATGCCTTTTTTGCTATGTACCCCCATAAAAAGCACTCATTTTCTCCATGCATTGTCTCTTGTGGTCCGGAGGGCACACCGGAGGGCACAGGGAACGGGCACAGGGGACGGTGCTGTGTGCTATGGGAGATTAGTCTAGAAGAGTGAGAAAAAAGGATCAGCAATGGGAATTGATGCTATCTTTGCGAAGGGCTGTTTTGATCTCTTCGTCGGCGTCTGGTCGGCGCGGGTGGGGAAGAAATGCCGCTTTTTTATCTGCTGCGGCAGAATTGGTGCTATGGTCTCCGGGTTAGAGAGGCGACGAGCGTAGCTCGTTGTGGGGAGTGAGGGGAGCGCCGCCGAAAATATAGGGCACTGCAACAGGGTAGATACGCAGAACCAATTTTTGCAAATGTTCGTCGCAAAGACAGCAAATCAAGTCCTGCCTCCGTACGATAAAAGTTCCGGAAACCTTCGGTTTCGGAACTTTTCTATAGGTAAAACCCTATTGTAAGTGGGGAAATTTTGTGCTATAGTGTAGGCAGCATACTGAGATCATTAAAAATATACAGTTACGATCGGGAGGAAAAATATGGGAAAGATCCAATGTGATATGTGCGGCAGTGAGCTTGTGATGCTTGCCGGCGGCAGGGGAGCGGTTTGCAAAAATTGCGGACTGGAGTACTCTATTGAAAGACTGAGAGAAATGTTAAATGAAGGCGGTCAGAGCAGTGCGCCCATAGTACAGACACCTGCAGCTCCGGAAGAGAGAACACCGGTGGACACCAACGCAATGGGGCTGGCTGCGGAAGAACATGAGGTGCTTACCGAGTCCTCTGAGCAGGACTTTGTTCTGAAAAAACAATTTATGGGCGGCTATAAGCTTGTTGGCTACAAGGGCTGTGCGCAGCGCGTTACCTTTCCGGCACATTGGATCGAATATGACGATCACAAGCTTTTTGAGGCTCACGATGAGATGGTGGAGCTGATCTTTCCTGTCGGCTACACGAATACGGCATTCAAAAAGGGTAATTTTGAGAACAAGCCCAGGCTCAAGAAGGTTATTTTCGGCGGAGATGTATTGACAAGCGCTGATGATTTTAAGGGCTGCAAAGCACTGAAGCATGTGGCGTTTGAAAACGCTACGATGATCCAACTGGGAGTCGGCACATTTTCTGACTGTGTTGCGCTGGAATCGTTGCGCTTCACCGAAGATGCGGAGTTTGATATACAGCCGGAGGTTTTTAAAAATTGCCGCGCTTTAAAGACCTTTGTTGCGCCGCGAAGGAGCGTCGATTTTGCCGGAGAGGGAATTGAAAGCGGTACATTTGAAGGCTGCACAGCCCTTCAGCGTGTGGTTCTGCCCGGCAATATCAAAGCGATCCATAAGAATGCCTTCAAAAACTGCATCAGTCTTGAAAGCGTAACTACGCATGACGGTGATCTGCGTACCGTTGCCATCCATCCGGAGGCTTTTAGCGGATCCTCTTTTCAACCGGCGAATGCAGGTTTTTGTCCGCAATGCGGAAAGCAGATGCGGTGCAGTGCAAATGAAATGAATTGTGTTTGCGGCTTTTCTGCTGTGCAGTACGAAGCATAAGCATAAGACATAAATGCCGCGTGGAGACCTTGGTACGCGCAACGTGCACATGTTCCTGATCTCCTCGTCGGGATGATGTTCCGATCAATTGACAGTGACGGGGATGTCTCAAAGCAAATAAAATGCAAATTAAAACTGATTTTAAACTATAGGGGGCGGGTTTTTGTATAGTGTAGTAACATAGGTAACAGGTAGAGAAGAGACATAGGTAACAGTTTTTGCTATAATACAAGGCATCCGACAAGCAAAGGAAGTGGGTCAGATGTCATGGGAGACAAAGACTGTAATGGAACAAAGAAAACAA
>JAZOSG010000247.1:0-14634 GCA_045657005.1 Faecousia sp. | reverse complement strand
ACCCGCTCGGTATCGTTACTGTGTTTAAAAATGGTGGATTACGAATGCAATTGCGTTACCGGGCACAGTCAGGAGCAGTAACGACAAGCGAAGGTTGTCGTGCGAGTTTGTCAGCGGACACTGTCCGCTAAACTGGAATTTGAAGCATACATCAAAAAAGCGGCGTGCCACCCGGCACGCCGCTTTTATATGTTATTACAGGGATTTTACAAATTCATCCATATGGATCAGCTGGCCGCCCTCTACACGGGACTTTTCTGCCGCAAATGCCAGATAATGGCTCTGGGCGCTGCGATCCAGGAAGGTAATGGCGCTGGTGTCAAAATCGTCGCCGCGGTACAGCCGGATCACATCGTAAATGAGCCGCGCATCGCCGCCGCCGTGACCGGTAAAGTCGTCACACAAAGTGGTCAGATCGATACAGCGGGGCTCTGTCTCGCCGAACCGCTGATAATACAGCGTGTTGTCGTGGAAGTTGCCCCAGATCTCACCCTCAGTGCCCATGACACGGATGGTGCGGGTCTGTATGTTGGTAAAGCCAACCATTTGGAAGGAGACGGTCACGTTGTCCTCCAAGAGCATATTGACGGTCTGGTGATCCACCACATCGTTGTCCATCTTGAATACGCATCTGCCGTAATCGGTATCCCGGAGGGTCTGCAGGATGTTTTCCTCCGTGGGTTCCGGCTGCAGGATGGTGGTGGGCCACTTGGGGATCCGGCCGACATAGAACCGGGGAGCGTGGAAGGGGCAGTCCAGCTTGCAGTCAAAGCAGCGCTCAGTTGCGCCCTCAGGACAGTGCTCCTTGGTGAAGTAGCTCTGGGTGCCGAAGGAGCTGACCTTCAGGCACTGCTTGCCGGTGAGCCACTGGAGAATGTCCATATCATGGCTGCACTTGGCCAGGATCATGGGGCTGGAGTCAGCCTCCTTGTGCCAGTTGCCCCGGACATAGCTGTGGGCATAGTGATAGTAACCCACCTGCTCCATAGCTTCTACAGAGCGGACACGGCCAACGGTGCCCTCTTCAATGAGCCGCTTGATCTGCTGATAAAACACGGTGTAACGCAGCACATGGCACACAATGACCCGACGGCCCAAGCGCTTGGCGGCGTTTTCGATGACCACGATATCTTCCAGCTTATTGGCAATGGGCTTTTCCAGCAGCAGGTCGTAGCCGATTTCCATAGCACGCAGGGCATGCTCCCGGTGCTGGGCATCCTGAGTGGCGATGACCATAATATCTGCCAGCTTGGGCTGGGAGAGAATGGACTCGGCACCGTCAAACAGCCGATCCTCCGGCAGGTGCAGGTACTTGTTGGCAGCATCCAGACGGATCCGGCGGGTGTCCGCCATGGCGGTGATCTCCATTTCTTCCGGATACTTCAGCTGCTTGGCGGCATAGGCAGTGCCGCGGTTGCCCATACCAAGGATCGCAAAGGTAAGCTTCTTCATATGTAACCCCCCATGAAATCAAATTTATCTATCATATTTATACCATTTGCTGTTGGGTGTGTCAATAGTTGCCGGTTTGATATACGGGGCGCATATCAACCGGGAATTGAAAAGCAAAGATATGTACCGCCACTTCGCACCTCTGCGCCAGACTAAATTCCAGTTTATCGGGCGGCAGTGCCGCCGGACAATTCGTGCAAAGTGCCTATCAATTCGTTAGTTCCCTGACCCGCTCGGTATCGTTACTGCGTTAAAAAATCGTGGATTACGAATGCAATTGCGTTACCGGGCACAGTCAGGAGCAGTAACGACAAGCGAAGGTTGTCGTGCGAGTTTGTCAGCGGACACTGTCCGCTAAACTGGAATTTGAAGACCGTGAGGATGCAATAGGGGCTGCCTCGGTGAGGCAGCCCCTGGTTTATGATCGAGTAAAGTCGGTAAGCAGGGATCAGATGTCGATCTTGATCTTCTGCAGCTCGCCGCCAATATAACGCTTCTTCCACTCCTCGTACTGCTCCATGTACTCCTTCTCCTCGGGCAGGAACTTACGCAGGGTGTTGACGACCTCGCCGTTGTTGTACTTGCGATCGCCGATATCGTCGTTGGTGCCGAACAGAGTGACGTTGACCTGACGGGGACGGGCACGGACATGGTCCCAGTCGATGAAGTAGATGTGAGCGAACTCGCCCAGATCCAGCTTGCCGTCCTTGATGGTCAGGGTCTCGCTTCTGCCGAAGAAGACAGAGCGCAGGTGACCGTCGGTGTTCATGGAGGTGAAGTTGCCGGGCTCGTCAACATAGCGGCCGAACTGTGCGTGGATGGGGCCGGGATGACGGTAGTCGCCCTCGTTGGCAAAGTCGGGGATCAGGTCACGCATGATGTCCAGCAGGTCGTGCTGCAGGAACTCCAGATCGAAGGTGTCAAAGTCATGAGAGCACTCCTGGATCATAACGGAGCAGGTGGTGTGATGGGAGACGACTGCCACGGTGCCGTTCTTGATGCCGGACTCCTCTACCATCTTGTGGACATCGATGGTGATGTCGTGGAAGGTGGGGATCCAACCACGGGACTGGAGCTGGATCTCTTTCTGAATCATCTTAAATTCCATTGTTTGTTTCCTCCAATATGTAAATTTAAATGGTTAACATAATTATTTATGCGCTTCGTCCCAGGCCTTGCGGCAGGCGGCGATCATCTCGTCGACCATGGCAGGTCTGTCAGCAGCCTTGGCAACACCGGAGGAAGACCCGGTGGCACCGGCACCTGCGATGATGGTATTGTACACATCCTCGCCGCCGGCAATGCCTGCTGCGGTGAGCACCAGGATATCGGGATTGACATCCTTGACGCACTTGGTTGCGGCTTCCACATACTCGGGGCCTACGCTGACACCGGTACCGATCAGGGCAGAGGGCTCTGCCACGATGATGTCAGGGTTCAGGGTAGCGATCTTAGCGGCTTCTTCCTCGGAGTCGGCGCAGACGATAGTGGTAAGGTTCACTTCCTCCGCGCGCTTAATGGTTTGCGCCAGTACTTCAAAGCTCAAGGGCTTTTCCACATGGTTGAGCATAACGCCCTCGGCGCCGGCTGCCACCAGAGATTCGGGCAGGATATCTGCCAGACCGCGGCCAACAGGGATGGGATCCATATGGGGCGCGAATACATGAATACGCTTTGTGTTCTCCTTTACCCGGCGGATGTCCACAACAGGGCAGGTGAAGATGATGTCCACATCATACTTTTCGGATGCTTTGTCCGCAGCCTGCGCCAGCTCCAGAATCTCGTCGCCATAGAGATAGGACTTGGGACCGATTTCAAAAAACGGTGCCTTGATAGTTGTCATAGGATGGTTCTCTCCTTCCGCTTTTGTTCTGCTATATTATACCAATTGCTTTTGGGTGCGTCAATAGACTTTCTGATAAATTGTCAATTTGTGCCTTGAAAACATATGGAAAAAATAGTATACTCAAGGTAATCTATATTAGGAGGAATACATATGGTCACCAAAGCTGCTCTGGATGCGGCAAAAGCTGCTTACGATATCGAGGCTGCCTGCATCACAGAAATGAAGGATTATTTTGACGATGCCCAGTTTGCCAAGGCGGTGGAGCTGCTGGCAAACGCACCCCGGATCGGAGCGGCAGGCAGCGGTCACTCCGGCATCATCTGCCAGCACTTTGCCCACCTGATGTGCTGCATCGAGCGTCCTGCCCGGTTCATCAGCCCTGCTGAGGCGGTCCACGGCGCTACCGGCTTTATCCAGGAGGGGGATGTGATGGTCTTTGCCTCCCGGGGCGGTAAGACCAAGGAGCTGCTGCCCATCGTGGATATCTGCAAGGCAAAGGGTGTAAAGATCATTACTGTAACAGAAAACACCGAGTCCCCCCTGGCACAGGCGGCAGATGTGGTGCTGAAGCAGCATGTCAACCGGGAGACCGATAAGTGGAATGCCCAGGGCACCACTTCCACCACTGCTCTTTGCATGATCTTCCATGCCCTGCAGGCGGCGCTGATCGAGCAGACCGGCTACCAGGCAGAGCAGTTTGCGCTGATCCACCCCGGCGGAGCGGTAGGCGAGCGCCTGAACAATAAGGCACTGTGAGGAACGCCATGTACATTGGTATCGATTTGGGCAGCACCAATATCAAAGCTGCCATTTATGACAGGGATTTTCGTTTGGTCGACCGCCAGAGCCGCCCGGTGCGCTACATCCGGGAAAACGGCTTTGTGGAGTTTGATGCCTGGGTCTACTGCCAGGAGTTGATCGGGCTGCTGGCGGACATGGTCAAGGCCAATCATGTCACCTCTGTCCGGGAGCTTGCCTTTACCGGACAGGCAGAATCTCTTGTGGTGGTCGGAAGCGACGGAAAGCCGCTGATGAACGCCATCTCCTGGATGGACGAGCGCTCTTCTGCCCAGTGCCAGGTGCTGGCGCAGCAGTTCAGCCCGGCGGTGTGCGAGGCGGTCACCGGTCAGATGGCAGTGCTGCCTACCTGGCCTGCCACAAAGATCGCCTGGCTGCGTGAGCACAGACCGGACATTTTCTCCCAGGCTGAGACTTACATGCTGCTTAAGGACTATGTGGTGTACTGCCTGACCGGCAAAAAGCTTGGGGATATGTCCATCGCCACCTTCAGCTTCTATTTTGATATCTACAATAAGTGCTACTGGAAAGAAATGCTGGAGGCTATCGGCATTTCCGAAAGTCAGCTGCCGCCGCTTTGCGAGCCCTGTACCGTGGCAGGCACACTGCTGCCGTCGGTGGCGGACAAGCTGGGGCTGAGTAGTCAGACAAAGGTCAATGTGGGAACGCTGGATCATTTTGCCGGCATGATCGGCACCGGAAATATCCAGCCCGGGGGCATCACCCTTTCCACCGGCACGGTGATGGCGCTTGCGACCATGTGTGCCCAGCCCACGCCCAAAAGCTGCGGCTGTGCCATGCACTACGGCTTTTTGCCGGACAGCTATGTGATGTTGCCGGTGGCGGAGAGCGGCGGTGTCAGCCTGGAATGGTTCCGGCGCAGCTGCATGGCGGTGGACTATGATGTGATGAACGCCACATTGGCGGAAAGAGGACCTAATGAGCTGCTGTTCCTTCCTTACCTGGTAGGTACCAACGCCCCGGAATTTGACGGTGAGGCAAGTGGTGTCTTCTGGGGTCTGCGGCAGGAGCACGATGCCATCGATATGGCAGGGGCGGTGATGGAGGGCGTCAGCTTTGTGCTGCGCAAGAACTGCGAATACATCGCCCAAAAGGGAATGAAGCTTTCCCGTATTATTGCCACCGGCGGCGGTGCGAAAAGCCCCATCTGGTGCCAGCTGCAGGCGGATATCACCGGCTTGCCTGTGTGTATCCCTGCTGAAAAAGAGGCGGCGTGCCTGGGTGCGGCGATCATCTGCGCAGTTAGCGACGGCCAGTTTGAAAGCTTCGCGGACGCCGTAGAGGGCTGCGTGGCAATGCAGATGCAGTATACGCCCCATCCCACAGCCCGGCTGGACCGGAAGTACCGCCGGTTCTGCGCGCTGTACAAGGCGGCGCTGGAAATCAATGAAATTAAGTGAGGAATCAAAACATGGCTATTCTTTCTCCTTCTATCCTCTCTGCGGATTACATGCACTTCCATGAGGATATGGACAAAACAAAGGCTGCCGGTGCAAAATGGCTCCATGTGGACATTATGGACGGACATTTCGTGCCCAATCTGTCCTTTGGCTATTCCTGGGTCAAGGCAATGCGGAAGATCACCGATCTTGTGCTGGATGTGCACCTGATGATCGATACGCCCATCAAGTATGCTGAGGAGTTCTGCAAGGCAGGCGCGGATTACCTGACCATCCATGTGGAGGCAGACACCCCGGAGAATATTGATAAAACGCTGGATCTGATCCGCTCTCTGGGCGTGAAGCCCGGCATCGTGGTCAAGCCCAAGACCCCGGCAGAGGCAGTCAAGCCCTACCTGGATAAGGTGGACATGGTGCTGGTAATGACCGTGGAGCCGGGCTTTGGCGGTCAGAAGTTCATGGCGGATATGATGCCGAAGCTGAAGACCCTGCGTGCTATGCTGGACGAATGTAACCCCCACTGCCACCTGGAGGTGGATGGCGGCGTGGATCTGACTACCGGCGAAATCTGCAAGGAAAACGGTGCGGATGTGCTGGTTGCCGGCTCTGCCTTCTTTGGCGCGGCAGACAAGCCTGCCTTCGTAGCAAGCATTGAGAAATAAAAATTTTGCCCGGGTGTAAATTGCACCCGGGCAGGATTTTATAGTGAAACCGCCAATTGGCAAAAAGGACTTGAATTCTACAAAAGGGTCTGCTATAATACGAATGCTGTGCAGGGTTCGTATATCGGTAATACAACGGCTTCCCAAGCCGTGAAGGCGGGTTCGACTCCCGTACACTGCTCCAAAAAACAAGAACACCCCTATCGGGTGTTCTAATTTTTTATAAAGAACCGGGAGTAGAACCCATTTAAATGCAATAAAGGGTACTTTGTAAAGGATGGAATTACCGACTGCCGTCATACAACTTATCTTCCTCCCATTTGCTGGGATTGCCCTCAATGTAATTCCAAATATCCTGATAGTCGTCATCATTTCTAATCACATGATCGTAGAAGCCTTTCTGCCAAACAGAAAATCCTGCTTGTTTAGATACTGCACCTTTCATCAGTCTTACTACTGTTGATATTGTAGGGGCGATCATTGATCGCCCGTTAGCATCTGTATTGATTTGCAGCAGCAGATGTATATGATTAGGCATAATCACAGCATGATCTACTGTGATTGCAGGATAATGACTTGGGATATCATCGATACTCTGCCTTACAACCATACCAAGGTTGGTTAACGGAACATTCTCCGGGCGATCAATGATCGCTCTTACATCCTTCCAAAACAGTTTTTTTCGGTTTTCTGTGCAGATGGTTATGAAATAGGCATTGGGTGTGCTGTAATCATACTCTGTCAGCCGGTTTTGTTTTCGCTTTGGCAATTCCATGAGCATTACTCCTTCCGCACTTTTCTGAATATATGGTAGCAAAAATCGTCTTTTATTTCAAGTGCGCACTTACCCACCACCGGCAAAACCGGCGGCATAGTGCGGGCGGACAATGACCGCCCCTACATTTTTAAAAGGGGAATCGTTGTAAAGATCGTTAATCGTTTTAGAAAATAGGCTGTCTCTGATCCAGCTGCTACCACATGACATAAAAACGCCCTCTTTTGTCCGCTGAGACAAAGGAGGGTTTTATACAGTATCAAACATATAAAAAAGAAATGACCCTCGGTTTGTCACCTGACCACTGTGACACCGAGGGTCATTTCTGTTCACTCTTAGTATCTAACATCTATTGGTTAACCTCTCTTTCTGCAGGATCAGACGCGACCTTCCGTTTGTTAAAGATTGAATTTGAATTACTTCCGTTAGGAATTCCTTTTGACTTACTTCATGTAAAATATATGATCGGAAGATTTTAAGGGGAAGTCCGTCTGTCGATTCCTTTTTTCATAGGAATCTGGGGTGTATCAAATCATTGGTATCACCTCTTTGTGTCTATATAATAACTCAGGTTTTCGCTCTTTGCAAGATGGGATATTTCATAAGAATTATGCCTTAAAATCGTGCAAAAGGGAGAAATCCTTTCCGGGGCGCAAAAGAATGTTGACACGAAGGGGATGGCTATGATATGCTAATTGTGTTAGGGCGGTTTTGACCGCCCCGTTTTTGTTAAAGAAAAAGCTCACCTGCGTGCAGGTGAGCTTTTGTCTTTTAAAATCAGTCAGCGATCGTAACGCCGGTGATGTGGGGCTGTACGCCCTCGTACCAGTACAGGAAGCCTTCCATGTCCAGAACATCGCCAACCTTCAGAGCCTCAACAGCTTCGTACACATCGGTGCCGTCGCCGGTCAGGTAGGACTCAACGCAGAAGGTGTAGGTAGCGTCGTTGACGGAAACATTGAAGTACAGGTCATCGCCAGCAGCGCCGGAGCCATCCCACTTGTACAGGAAGGCAGCACCCTCGTCGTTGGCAGCAACAACAGTCATGCCCTTGAAGGCGGCCTTCTTATTCATGTGCTCGATCAGCTCGTCAGTGCCCAGCAGAGCGGTAGCATCCATTGCCTCAGCAACATAAGGCTCAGCGTCCTCGATGAACTCGAAGGTGCCATCCATGATCTCAACTTCGCCGTTGAACTCAGCCTTGGTGCCGGTGACGCGGATCTTAGTGCCGGGAACCAGCTTTTCAGCGTCTTCCTCAGCACAGGCAGTGCCGTAGGAGAAGTATGCACCGTCAGGACCCTGCAGGTAGATGACGATGGTGTTGTCCCACCAGCCCTGCGTAGCCTGAACATAGCTTTCGATGCAGACGATGTCGTCGTTCTCAGCAGCCATGTACTCCTCGTAGGTCATGACCTCAACGGTCTCGTCACCGGTGGTATCGTTGGTGGTATCGCCGGTGGACTCGTTGTTAGCGGGGGTGGATTCATTGCCGTTACCCGCGGGGGCGCAGGCTGCCAGTGCCAGGACCATGGTCAGAGCCAGCAGCATTGCAATCAGCTTTTTCATTGTGATTAACACTCCTTTTATATGTTTGGGTTGAAACGTACAAAACACATTATACTAGCTTTTTTGCGGAAATCAATATTTTTATATAAAATTAAAATATTTTTTTCTGTGACTTCTTCTTTCTGACGCTGAGCAGCAGATAAAGTAGGATCACCGCCCAGGTAATTGCCAGGATGCTCAGAAGGGCAACGGATTCTGCCGGTAATTCTCCCAGAGCTGCTTTGCCGCCGGTGCTGCTTTCCAGCTGATCCAGACGGTACAGGGAGGTCATCTCCTGAAACAGGGTCTGCAGGTAATCGTCATCGATGGTCTGGCCACGGCGGGCGGCTTTTTTCACTTCCTCGATCAGCTGTCCAGCCGCATTTCGCAGGGATGCAGAGCCGTTGAACACAGGGGTAACAAAGGTGTTTTCGGTATTTTCCAGCAAAAGCTTCGTGGCATCCAGCTTTACATTGTAGTACAGGTCGTTATCCTCGCCGCTGCGGCTGAGATAATCCTGATAGGCTTCAGTCTGCTGAGCCTTGGCGGTAACCGGTACATACCCTTCTGTCTGGGCATAGGCTATCTGCACCTTGTCCGTCAGCATAAACTGAGCAAATATCCAGGAGGCAAGGACTTCCTGAGGATCTTCCTTATTAAACACACAAATACTGGGACCCTGAGAGATCATCTGAGGATCCTTCGGGTCGTGCTGGGGGATCAGCATAACCTCTGTCTCAAACTGCACCAGCTTATCCTCGGCGATATCTACCAGAGGGGCATTGCTGCCCATCCAGGTAGCACCGGCGGTAGAGTCAATGGCGAAGATGCATTGACCGGCGTTGAGATAATTGGCAGGATAACCAATGCTTTTAAAGGTGTTGAAGGCCTTGGTTGAGGAATGCTGCGCCACGGTGCGCAAGAATTCCTCTGTGGTGTTGTTGAACAGCTGGATCTGTCCCAAATGATTGGAATAGCCGCCATTTGCCTGCTTAAGATAAGAGATCATCATGTTATCTGTGGACTTGTAAATGAAGGGGATCAGCACATTCTGCCCGTTGAGTGCGAATGTTCCGTCGCTGTTTTGCGTCATTGCTGCCTCGGAGACCTCCCATACAAAGTCCCAGGTAAGCACCTCAGGCAGCGTGTAGCCCAGCTTTTCCACAAAGGTTTTGTTTACATAACATGCCTCTGTAGAGCGCATATAGGGCACTGCGTAGTGGTTGCCGTTTAGGTAGCATTCCGACAGAAATTGGGGGATGATCTGCCCCTGGTTGACAGAGTCAAACAAAAGCTCGCTGCCACCCAGACCGTATTTTTCATCCGCAAACAGACTGTCCAGAGGGACGACGCAGTCCTTGCCGGTCAGGTAGGTGGCAATATGGTCAGGGTAAGTGATGCACACATTGGGGGTGGTGTCGGTGGCGATGTTGGTGATCACATCATTGTAGATCTTGCCGTAATCCGTGTATAGCCGCAGATTCACAGTGATGTTGGGGTACAGCGCCTGGAAATCCGCAATGGCTTCCTTGTAGATATTGACCTGGGTCATGTTGGTATCATTTTTTGCCCAGAAGGTGATCTCAAGATCACGGGAGGTGTCAAAGGTTTCCGGAATGGTAAATTCCTTTCGTTCTACAGAACCGTGGCAGCCGGAAAGAACGCTGCATACTAAACAGCACAGCAACAGGATACATACAAATTTTTTCATCCCTTTGTACCTCCTCTTGCCACGCCTGCCATGATTTGCCTGCGGAAGAGCAGAAACAGCACGATCAGCGGCGCGGAGATCACCACCACCGCTGCCATCATGGCAGGGATGTTGTCTCTGCCGAAGCCGTTCTCCCGGATCTGCTGGATGCCGTTGGACACCAGAAAATACGCTTCATCATCGGTGATCAGTCGGGGCCAGACATAGCTGTTCCAGCACTCGATGACCTTCAGGATCGTGATGGTCACGATGGTGGGACGGCAAATGGGAACCATCACCTTGAACAGGTATTTTAAGTCGGAGGTGCCGTCTGCTTTGGCGGCGTAGTAAAGCTCGTCCGGGATCTGGGAAAAGTTTTCCTTCAGCAGATATATGTAAAATACAGAGGTCACCGACGGCAGGATCAGACCTGTAAAGTTGTTGCGCAGGTCAAGGTTGGTGACGGTGACGAAATTGGTGATGACCACCAGCTCTGCCGGGATCATCATCAGCGCCAGAAACAGGGTAAAGGCAAGGTCTCTGCCGGGGAACTCCAGCCGGGAGAAGGCAAATGCCGCCAGCACGGTTACCGCCAGCATCAGCGCTGTGGTGGCAAGGGTAAAGATCACGGTGTTAAAAAAATACCGGGCAAGGGGAACGGCGGAAAATGCTTCGAAGTAATTTTCCAGCGTGGGCGCCAGGGTGATCAGCCGGGGGATAAACTCGGCGTTGTAAGCACTGTAGCTTTTAAAGGAGGTCATGACCATCCAGTAAAAAGGAAACAGCACCAGAATGCCCCACACAGTCAGAAGGGTATAGATTACGGCTTTACCCAATCTTCCGCGAAAAAGGGCAGCCCGCTCGATTTTTTGATAATTCATGATCCATCCTCCCGGGTCAGCTGTAGTGGACATGCTTACGGCTGACCAGCAGATTGATCACTGTGATGGTTAGTACCACGGCAAACAGAACCACCGCCGCCGCAGAGGCATAGGAGGGGTAGCCGCCGGAGTTTCCGTAAAGCATATCGTAAACATAGCCCACTATGGTGTTCATGCCCGCGGTGTTCAGGTCTGTTCCAAACAGCGCCACCGCGTCGGAGTATGCCTTGAAAGCACCGATAAAGCCGGTGATGATCAGATAGAACAGGCTGGGGGAGATCAGGGGCAGGGTGATCCGGGTAAAAATGCGCCATTTGGGGGTGCCGTCGATCTTCGCGGCGTTGTAAAAGTCCTGCCGTACCGACGCCAGCGCGCTGGTCAGCACCAGGATCTTGAAGGGCATGACTACCCAGACGGTGTAAAAGCACAGCACGAACATCTTTGCCCAGTAGGGACCGGCAATAAAGTCCACAGGACCGGCACCGCACCAGCTCAGCAAAAGATTGACCAATCCGTCGGTGTAAGGGGTCTTCCGGAACAGCAGCATGAACACCAGACCCACCGCCAGCGTATTGGTCACATAGGGCAGAAAATATACCGTCTGGAACAGCTGCCGCAGGGGCTTGATGGCGCTTAAGCCCAGGCTGATCAGCAGGGCGATGCCGGTAGACACCGGCACGGTGATCATCACCAGGATAAAGGTGTTTTTCAGCGCCTGGAGAAAGTAGGGGTCGTGGAGCACATAGGAATAGTTGTACAGGCCCACGCCGAAAGAGGTCTGGGAGGCGGAATTGTAGCCTTCCTCAAAGGAGTAAACGAACACATCGATCAGGGGATATACCAGAAACGCCCCAAGAAAGACCATGGCAGGCAGCAGATACAGCCAGCCCTTATACCGGGAAAACAGGGTCTTCATGGAAAGCCTCCTCTCACAGTTATTACCATATATTATATTGCCTTGGCAGCCGCTTTGCAAGAACCAATTGTGCCGATATCTCTAGTGGTCAGAAAAAGGGGAAGACACAAGATGCTGTGGCGTGCCAAAAATGAAGCCTGTTTTTCTCCAAAAACTTCTCCAATTGGCGGTTGTGCGAGGAAAAAACCTGTGTTATAATGACCGTAAGTGACGAATTTTGAGAGGTGAGCACCGTGAACACAGCAGACCTGAGCATCGAACAATCGGATATGCGCAAGCTGCTGGCCGCTGCCAGCGGCGACGCGGCGCTATTGTACCTGTACCTGCACAGCGGAAACGACCCGGATCTGGCGGCGCAGACGCTCCATTTAAGCGATAACCGGGTATCTTGCGCCATGGCGACCCTGCGGCAGCTGGGTCTGTGGCAGCAGGAGCGCAGAACTGTGATCCCCGGGGAGCGGCCTGCCTATTCTGAAAGGGATGTACTGCAGGCGATGGATACAGACAGGGATTTTAAGTCTTTGTACGGAGAGATCCAGCGGCTGTTGGGCAGAAATCTCAACACCGAGGAACTGAAGATCATTTTGGGCTTCGTGCGATACTTAGGGCTTGCGCCGGATGTGGTGTGCGTGCTGGTGTGCTACTGCAAGGACCGTGCCCGGCGTAAGGGCAGCCTGCGCAATCCTTCTTTGCGTACCATCGAGAAGGAGGCGTATGCCTGGGCGGAGCAGGGCATTGATACTATGGAGGAGGCGGCAGCCTTTATCCAGAGTCAGAATATGCGTGCCTCCCAGCTGGGACAGCTGAAGAAGACTTTGGAAATCTACAACCGGAATCTGACCCCGGGAGAGGAAAAATATGCCCGGCAGTGGCTGGAAATGGGCTTTGATATGGATGCTGTTGCCGAGGCCCGTGACCGCACCTGCGTCAACACAGGCAATATGAACTGGGCGTACATGAACCGGATCTTGACTCGCTGGCATGAGGCAGGACTGCATACCTTGGAGCAGGTAAAGCAGCTGGATAAAAAGCCCACAGTTCCCAAGGGCGCTTCCGGTCAGCTGGGTGAGGCGGAGCTGGAAGCGATACAGAAAGTGTTACAGGGGGGATAAGCTATGGCATACAGTGCACAGATCCTGCGCAGCGCGTCACAGCAGCTGGCGCAGCGCAAAGCAGACCGGGAGTCGGAATACCGGCAGCGTTTATATGAGGCGTATGCAAAGGTTCCCCGGATCAGGGAGATCGATATTCTGCTGCGCCGGTCTATGACCCAGGCGGCACAGACGGTGTTTACCCAGGGAGGCGACGCCTATGCTGCCATGGAGCAGGTGAAAAAGGAAAATCTTTCCTTACAGGCAGAAAGAGCCGAGCTGGTACAGGCGCATTTTGCCCCGGGCTGGCTGGATGAAACGCCTGTGTGTACCAGCTGCGGCGGCAGCGGCTACATCGGCAGCACCATGTGCAGATGTCTGGCGCAGCTGTGCCGTCAGGAGCAGCAGAAGCAGCTGCAGCAGCTGACCGGCGGACAGGAGCGGTTTGAGGCGTTCCGTCTGGATTATTATCCGGATGTGGTACACAGAGCCTACGGCGCGAGTCCCCGGCAGATCATGAGCAAAAATCTGCAGATCTGCAAGACCTTTGCCGAGGGCTTTACCGAGGGGATCGGCAATCTGCTGTTTGTGGGCTACACCGGGCTTGGCAAGACCTTTTTGTCTGCCTGCATTGCCAATACGGTAACAGACAAGGGCTATTCAGTCGTCTATAAAAGCGCCCATCAGCTGTTTGAGATCCTGAACAAGAATCAGTTCAATCCGGACGATCAAAGCCGCCAGGAGGTATCCGACATCCAAAGCTGTGACCTGCTGATCCTTGATGATCTGGGCACAGAGCTGCCGGGCAATTTTGTGACAGCAGCCTTGTATAGCTTACTCAATGAGCGGCTGCTGGCTGGAAAAAGCATGATCGTCTCCACCAACCTGAATGTCGAGGAGATCGCCAAGCGGTATTCCCCCCAGATCGCCTCCCGGCTGCAGGGGCAGTTCAAAGCGCTGACCTTTGTGGGCGACGATATCCGGGTGATGAAAAGCAGAGGTATGTGAATGAAAGTTGGTATTTTATTCGATCTGGACGGCACGCTTTTAAATACCCTTGAGGATCTCCAGGACGCGGTCAACTATACCCTTTTGCAGTATGGTTGCCCACAAAGGAGTATCGATGAGGTGCGCCGGTTCATTGGAAACGGTGCGGAAAGATTGATCCGCCTGTCCCTGCCGGGAAAGGAAAGCGACCCTCCGGTTTCTCAGGCGCTTGCCACCTATCAGAAGTATTACGCTACCCATTCCCAGATCAAGACCCGACCTTATGAGGGTGTTTGTCAGGCGCTGCAGGAGCTGGCAAAGCGGTATCCTGTCGCCATCGTGTCCAATAAGCCGGACATTGCGGTCAAGCCCTTGTGCCGGGATTATTTCGGTGATATTTTCGCCCGGGGCGAAAGCGACGACTGCCCCAGAAAGCCGGCACCGGATATGGTGATCAAGACCATGGAACAGATCGGCGTGGACACCTGTATCTATGTAGGTGACAGCGATGTGGATGTGGTCACGGCACGCAACGCGGGCGTTCCCTGCCTGGGTGTGCTGTGGGGTTTC
>JAZOSG010000246.1:0-4185 GCA_045657005.1 Faecousia sp. | reverse complement strand
CCCCCTCAAACTGGCTTTCGTAGCCCTTGAGGTAAATGGGCTTCCACAGCTCCTCCAGGGTCATGTTGTACATTTCGTCCAGATACTTCTGGGGAACCTTGGGTCTGCCGTCGGGGAAACGCTCGCCCTTCCACAGAGGGGTCAGGGCAATGATCTCTTCACGGGAATTGAGTTTCATATGCTGCTCCTTTCCTGGCTGTCAAGGATGCCCTTGAGATAGCCGATCGCAAATAATCTGCCCATGGCATCGTAGCCGGGGAGGGTGGATATCTCCCCTGCCATGGTTGGTACATGGTCTACCCGGATGGGCACATCCACATTATTGTTTACATAACACCGCATAAGCTGTGCCATATCGATATCGCCGTTGTCATGGAAGGTCTCCCGGAATGTCCTGGGATCGCCGGGTGTACCAGTGGTGTTGCGGAAATGGGCCAAATAGATCCGGTCCGCAAATTCCCGGATGCACGCCTGAAGATCCTCGCCCATGATGTAGAAATTCGCCTGACACATGGTAACGCCAAGGCTTTCGCTGTCTACAATGCCGTAAACGGCTTTTCGGATGTTATCGCCGGATATCATGATCCGCTCCACATCCCCAAGCCGGGGCACCGGGGGATCGTCCGGGTGCAGTGCCAGCTTAATGCCGTATTTTTCCGCCTCGGGGATCACGGCTTTTATGAAATAAGTGTAATTGTCCCACAGCTGGGCGGCGGTGATCTTTGCGCCAGTGGGCTGGAAATCCGCCATATTGAAGCCTGTGACCTTCGCGCCGCCACGCTCAGGAATGTCCGAACGGGTACGCAGCCAGCCGATGTGCGCCATCCAGTTAAAGCAGATGGTGTCAATGTTCAACTTGCGCATGATGGGGAACATTTTCAGCACCTTTTCAATGCTCTCGTCCCGCTTTTCATCCCCTGCTTTAATGTGATCGTGCACCGCATTGGGCATCGGCTCAATGACCAGAGGGGTAATACCGTAATCGGTAAACCGCTTGTACACCTGCTGCCAATGGGCAGCATCGGTCAGATCGAAGCTCTCCTCCTCCGGCAGGCGAATAACACCGTGCTTTACACCGGACTGCAGGGCAAAATCCCAGGTGGCGTCCGGGGTGCTGCGGAAATAATCCGTTAAGATCATATTACACGCCTCCCAGCGTCAAAAATCCGCCGTCCACAGGAACGGTGATACCGGTGACGAAGCTGGAAGCCTCCTCATCCAGCAGCCACTTGGCGCAACCCACCAGATCAGCAGCCTGACCGAACCGTCCCATGGGGGTATGTCCGATGACCTGCTCGCCGCGCTTGGTCAGACCTTCCTCTACTGTGCCTAAGTAATTCTTGCTCCGCTCATTGACCATGAAGCCCGGGGCGATGGCATTGATGCGCACCTTAGCAGGGGCATAGTAGGCGGCAAAGGACTGGGTCAGATTGGAAATTGCCGCTTTGCTCATGGCATAGGCAAAGCACCGGGTCAGAGGGCAGTAGCTGTTCATGGAGGCGAAGTTGATCACACTGCCGCCGCCCTTTTTTGCCATCTGCTTGGCAAATTCCATGGTAGGGATCACAGTACCCATGGTGTTGATCTTCAGAACGCTTTCAAAGGCATCCATGTCGATGTCGTAAAGCCCTCTTTGTCCCTCGGGCAGTGCGCCCTCCAGCTCTCTGGGATCAAATTCGGTGATGCTGGGCATCGCCTTCTGGTTGTTGCCGCCGGCACCGTTGACAAGAAAATCGCAGCCGCCGTCCTTTTCCACCTTCTCGGCAAGGGCAGCGATGGCAGCCTTGTCCGTCACATCACAGGCGTAGGTTTCCGCCGCACCGCCGTTTTGCCGGATCGTTTCCGCCACCTTGGTCAGCTTCTCCTCGGTTCTGCCAACCAGCCAGATCTTTGCGCCCTCCTCTGCCAGCCGGATGGCAATTTCGGAGCAAAGTGTTCCGCCTGCGCCGGTGACCACGGCGATCTTATTCTGAAATTTACCCATTTTATGTCCTCCTGATCTTTTTTAATGCGTTATTACAGCAGATATTTTCAATGATCTTTCCTTGGATCTCAAAGGGCAGTTCCCATTGCATGGCTGTATTTTTCTCATCCAGCCAACTGCACAACAAGCGCCGGAAATAATCGTGGCGCTGGAAGGACAGCACGCTTCTGGAATCGGTAGTCATGCCAATAAACTGGGACACTGCGCCAAAGCTGGCGATGCAGTCCAGCGTATTTTCGATGCCCAGGGCATGATCGCACCACCACCATGCCGGTCCCAGCTGCACCTTGGACGCTACCCCATCCTGAGAGAACGAGCCTTGCATCACCGCAAGGGGTGCCTGATCGCTCATATTAAGCGGAAACAGCACCGTATCCGGAAGTCCCCCGGCACGCTCCATTTCCCCCAGCAGGTCGCATACCTTGCTGACCGGGAAGCTGCCGCCCACCGCCGCATAACCGCCGGCAGGTCCTGCCAGGGTACGCAGCCGCTCAGAGGTCTGGCGCTTGGCATCCATATGCAAAAGCAGCGTCCAGCCCCGTTTGGCGTATTCTACACCCAACCGGCACAGACGGGCGGTCTTGCTGCCGTCGGTATCCGATTCAAAGAAGTTTGCGTCCAGGGCGTGATCGGCAAAGCGGCAACCCTTTTGGTGGAACGCATCCAGCCGCGCTTCCAGCTGCGCCATGTCTATGTCCTTATCCAGCAGGTCGTCTCCACGCAAAGACGGCGCAACATCCTTGCCGTTAAACCCGGACAGGTCGTCCATGAGATTTGCTACGGGAGACTGATAAGCAATGTTGAATTTTTTCAAAATGCCGCCCATAGAAAATTCCGGGGAGCGAAGCATTTCGCCGGCTTTATCATAAATGTATCGGGCGGTTTCCTTTGTAGGCAGCGCATCGATTCCAAAAATCTGGGAAAGCTCCATTTTTGACCAGTCGTAAACTGGGTTGCCTGCAAGATACGGGAAAATCTCGCAGTATTTTTCAAATTTCTCCCAGGGTTCCGCGTCGCCGGTGATATAGTGCTCGTCCACGCCGCAAATGCGCATCAGCCGGTGCTTGTAGGGATCCGGTGCCAGCCACAGCTGGCCCAGGTTTTCAAACCGACGGTCAGCGGCGATATCTGCCACACAAATATGATTATGAAAATCAACGATGGGCAGCTCTTTTGCAAACTCACTGTAAAGCCGCTCTGCCCCGGCAGTTTTTAACAAATAGCTTTCCTGCAATGCTCTGTTCCCCTCTTTTGTAATGGTTTTTATAATATTCCTATTGAGAGCATAACAGAAATTGGGTCTGTTCACAATCTCAAATGCGATACTTTTTAACACGATTCAATCATTTCTTGATGACAAATGCGCCCCGGTGTGCTATGATGACACCGGGGGTGATGGCATGCGCTGGGAATACAACCTGCAAACGCCCAATTTCACTGTGGGAAATATCGATATTTTAAAAGTATCCAGAGGAAAGGATTACCGCCATTCCTACCGCAACGGCAGAACCAAGTACGGTTTTATCTATGTTGTCCAGGGAGAAATGCAGGACGATTTTCTGTCCGATCCGACCCAGAGCGTCCGCCTGGAGACAGGGGATCTGATCTTTATTCCCAAGGCGTGCGTCTACGAAGGGGTGTACCTGCAGGAGGACACCCAGATCCGGATCGTCCAATTCGATCTTGTCAGCGGTGAGCTGCCCCAGTATCTTACCCAGCCTGTAAAGATTGGGCTGCCCAATGCCGGAGAGGTGATCGACGCCTTTTTCCGTCCCGCCCAAAATCATGTGTTTTACCACATGTCCTGTCTGTACAGCCTTCTGTGGCAGATCGATGATTTCCTGTCCAAAATGCCTGCAAAGTACAAGCGGCTGCAGCCGGCACTGACCCGGATGGCGCAGCACTGGCAGGAAAACGAAAAGATCTCCCTTTATGCCGGTCTGTGCGGCATGAGCGAGGTGAATTTCCGTCGCCTGTTCCGGGCGTATACCGGCAGAGCACCCATCGACTACCGCAACGATATCCGGCTGCAAAATGCCCGGATCTTCCTGCAAAGTGGCGAGTATAACGTGTCCGAGGCGGCGGAAAACTCAGGCTTCTCCAATTTATCCTTCTTTATCCGGCTGTATAAGAAAAAATACGGCACGACCCCGAAGAAAACATGATACATAAATTACCCGCGTTTGCCGGAAAAGGCAAAC
>JAZOSG010000245.1:0-2475 GCA_045657005.1 Faecousia sp. | reverse complement strand
CACCTGTCCCTGTCCGACGATCCCACCAAGAAGGGCGTGCCCACCGGTTGGAAGCTGACCATCCGTGACATTCTGGAGTACGGCGGCGCTAAGTTCCTGTGCCCCATGGCTGGTACCATCTCCATGATGCCCGGTACTGCTGCTGGCCCCGCATACCGTCGTGTTGACGTGGACACCGAGACCGGTAAGGTTTCTGGCCTGTTCTAATCTGATTTTTCCAATAGGCAGAGGCGGGTCACCGCCTCTGCTTTTGGAGTATTATTATGTAGGGAACGGATTCATCCGTTCCGTCTGTAGAAAAATCAAAACGGAATGCATGAATGCATTCCCTACAAAGGATTAAAAAGGAGATTACATATTATGGATATGACAATGGAATCCTGCCGCAAGTTTGTGGAAGTTCTGGCCTCTGACGCTCCCGCTCCCGGCGGCGGCGGTGCAGCTGCTCTGGTGGGTGCTATCGGCACTGCTCTGGGCAACATGGTTGGCAGCCTGACTGTCGGCAAGAAGAAGTATGCCGATGTGGAGGCTGAGATCATCAAGCTGAAGGGCAAGTGCGATGCTCTGCAGAAGGAGCTTCTGGATCAGGTGGAGGCGGACGAAGTCAACTTCCTGCCTCTTGCCAAGGCTTACGGCATCCCCAAGGACGATCCCAACCGTGACAAGGTCATGGAGGAAGCTACCATCATTGCCTGCTCTACGCCCATGAAGATCATGGAGCTGTGCTGCCAGGCCATCGAGTACATCGCTGTGTTTGCCGCAAAAGGCAGCCGCCTGGCAGTTTCCGATGCCGGCTGCGGCGCAGTGATCTGCAAGGCCGCATTGCAGGCAGCGTCTTTGAATGTGTTCATCAACACCAAGAGCCTTAAGAACCGCGAGGTTGCTGAGGAAATGAACGCCAAGGCGCTGGGCATGCTTGACAAGTACGGCCCAATGGCTGATGAGATTTTCAACACGGTTAAGGCCGGTTTCGGTGTTTGATTAGGAGGAAAGAAAAATGGCAAAACAGCTGTTAGGTAAAGAAGTAAACGAGGCTTTGGTAGCTGCGCTGCAGGGTCGTACTGCTGCGCTGAAGGACAAGGGCGTTATTCCCACTTTGGGCATCATCCGTCTGGGCGAAAACCCCTCTGACCTGTCTTACGAAAAGGGCGCAACCAAGCGTGCTGAGGAAGTGGGCGTTGCTGTTAAGAATTACATCCTGCCCGAGACCGCGACCAAGGAAGATGTGCTGAAGGTCATCGACGAAGTCAACGCTGACGCTTCTGTCCACGGTGTGCTGATGTTCCGTCCTCTGCCCAAGCATCTGAAGGCAGACCAGGATGAGATCTGCAATCGCCTGGCACCCTGCAAGGACGTGGACTCTATGACGCATATGTCAAATGCCGGCGTGTTTGAGGGTCAGGATCTGGGCTACGCACCCTGCACTCCCGCAGCCTGCATGGAAATTCTGGATCATTACGGTATTGACTGCAAGGGCAAGTCCGCAGTGGTCATCGGCAGAAGCCTTGTCGTCGGCAAGCCTGCCGCTATGATGCTGATGGGCAAGAATGCCACAGTTACCGTCTGCCACACCAAGACCGTGGACACCGCTGCCGTTTGCCGTGAGGCGGACATCATCGTGTCTGCTGCCGGCGTTCTGGGCAGCCTGACCAAGGACTACGTCCGCCCCGGTCAGATCGTCATCGACGTTTCCATGAACTGGAACCCCGAGAAGATCACCTCCAAGGGTAAAGGTGGTATGTCCGGCGACGCTGTTTACGACGAAGTGGAGCCCATCGTTGATGCCATTACCCCTGTTCCCGGCGGTGTTGGCGCTGTTACCACTACTGTGCTGATGAAGCACGTCGTTGAGGCTGCCGAGAAGGCGTAAAAAATCAGGGCGATTCTCAGATCGCCCTTTTTTAAAATTCTGCGTTGTCGATTTGTAGTGTAGGGACACCCGTCCTCAGGTGTCCGCGGACGCTCCGGGAGGAGCGTCCCTACAATCATAAACGAAACTGTTCGGTAAACCAGAATTTGCGGAGTAGTTACCAAGTGAGGTAGAAAATACTATGAAAAAAATCAAAGAAATGTCTGAATCCAGCTTTTTGAAGCTGTTCTTCCTGTTCGTTTCCCTGTGCTTTATTGTGGCTGCTGTGATCATGCCCGACAGAGCGCAGATCCTTGTGGGCATGAAGAAGATCCTGCTGCTGCCCTGTAAGGTATCCACCAACTATTTTGCCTTGGGCGGCTTTGGGGCGACTTTTCTGAATATGGGCCTTGTGGGTCTTTTCTGCTGGGGTCTGTGCCATCTGCCCGGTGCCAAGGCGGTGAATGTTACCACCCTCGGCTTTTTGCTGACGCTGGGCTTCGGCGCATGGGGTATGAATCCTTTGAACATGATCCCTACGATCCTGGGTGTGCTGCTGTACGCGCTGGTTAAAAAGGAAAAGGCAGGCAGCCTCGTCAATGCTATGATGTTCTCCACCGGCATTG
>JAZOSG010000244.1:0-2758 GCA_045657005.1 Faecousia sp. | reverse complement strand
TGGCATCGGTGCCTACCACCATCATAAGCTGGGCAGCCGTCTGTCCGTCCTTTTGGGCAGTGAAGCGCAGCTGCTCGCCGTCGCTGTCTTCCACCGAATCCCGGTGGATATCCAGCACCATCCGGATAGACGGATACTTTTCCAGATATGCCCGGATGCTTTTCCGGGCATTGCTGTAGGAGCTGCTGTAGGAGGGGGAGTCGTGCATGGTGGTATCGTGGATGACCTTGATGCCGCCTTTTTCCAGGGTCTTTGCCAGCTCTGTGCCGATGGAAACTACATTATAGTCCGTGTCCAGCGTCCGGTAGGAGGAGGATTCCCGGTAATCCTCCGTTTTGGTATAGCTCTCCGTGCCGTGGGTGTGCAGGATCAGAACTGTCGGCTCCTGCTGGGTCAGCTCCCAGTCCAGGGGCTGCTGCAGCAGCGCCGGAAGATCGGTGTCGTAGCCGCAGACACTGTTGACCTCCACCAATGCCGCGTCCGCCTCAGCAAAAACGGCCTGGACAGGTTCTTGCATCTGCTGCTCCGGCAAGGGAGTCTGTTCTGTCTCTTCCGGGGCAGTGTTCTGGATCTCCTCCGGCAGCTGGGGCTGGGCAGGGCGTACCAATCTGCCGGTTTCCAGATACAGCATCACAGACAACACCTCCGGACTGGACAATGCCTCTACGACCGTACCCAGCATACCGCCGCTGCTCAGCCGCAGCAGGATCGCCCCGATCACCGCAGCGGCACTGACCCGTAAACACCACTTTTCCCAATCCACAGGAAATCCTCCCAACTGGTTAAAAATAAGCGGTGCCGAAGCACCGCTTGTCTTTCTCTATTCCGGTTTCTTCCGCCATTTCGGCCGTGTTCGCAACTCTACTCGCAGCTGCTGAAAAAACTCCGTGAGCAATTGGGCACATTCTTCCTCCCTGAGCCCCTTGTCCACCTGTGGGTGGTGGTTAAAATCCATGGAAAACAAATCGCACACCGAGCCACATGCGCCGCACTTTTCGTCTGACGCGCCGTAAACCACCCGGGGGATCCGGGCATTGACAATAGCACCGGCGCACATGGGACAGGGCTCCAATGTCACATACAAGGTACACTCCCACAGCCGCCAGCCGCCCAGCGTTTTACACGCATCGCTGATCGCCTCAATCTCCGCGTGACCCAGCGCTGTTTTGCCGGTCTCCCGGCGATTGCGCCCTTTTCCCACGATCTGACCGTCGCGCACGATCACGCAACCCACCGGCACCTCACCCTCCCGGGCAGCCTCCCGGGCAAGCTCCAACGCCACATCCATATACATAGAATCATCCATAGCCTGTCCCTCCTTTGTGTCCATGATACTCACACAAACGCAGACAGTCAAGCAAATTCCAGTTTAGCGGACAGTGTCCGCTGACAAACTCGCACGACAACCTTCGCTTGTCGTTACTGCTCCTGACTATGCCCGGTAACGCAATTGCATTCGTAATCCACCATTTTTTAACGCAGTAACGATACCGAGCGGGTCAGGGAACTAACGAATTGATAGGCACTTTGCACGAATTGTCCGGCGGCACTGCCGCCCGATAAACTGGAATTTGTACTTGTATACAAAGGTAGCACAAGCTGTGTGAAAAGCCTAGGGAAAAGTGTTGAGGGTATGTATTGCAATGAAAAAAATTAAATGCTATAATGAGGTAACTATATTCTTTTCGGGAGAACGCTATGAAAACCCTTTTGCATATCTGCTGCGCGCCCTGTGCCAACCAGTGCATCGAGGTTCTGCGCGGCGACAAGCTGGAGGTCACAGGCTTTTGGTATAATCCCAACATCCACCCCTTTACGGAGTACCGCGCCCGGCGCAACTGTCTGAGAGACTATGCGCCGACCATTGACCTTCCGCTGATCGAGAAAAACGATTACGCGCTGCGCCCCTTTGTCCGCTGTGTTGCTGACGACATCGCCCACCGGTGCGGCAAATGCTACGCGATGCGCCTGTTTGAAACGGCACAGCAGGCAGCCGAGGGCGGCTTTGACAGCTTTACCTCCAGTCTGTTCATCAGCCCCTACCAGAACCACGAGCTGATGCGTGAGACTGCCGAGCGCGCCGCCATGGAATACGGGGTAGAATTTCTCTACCGGGACTTCCGTCCCTACTTCAAAGCCGGGCAGGAAAAGGCCCGGGAGCTGGGCTTTTACATCCAGAAATACTGCGGCTGTGTCTTCTCCGAGGAAGAGCGGTATCTGAAAGCAAAAAAAATCATTCCCTGAGGTAATATATGAAAGAAATGAATTTTGTAGTACCCTGCCTGTTCGGCCTGGAGGGGATCGCCGGCGACGAATTGCGGCGGCTGGGCATGGAAAATGTCCGGGTGGAGGACCGAAGAGTTCTCTTTACCGGCGATGCCGCCGCCCTTGCCAAGGCAAACATCTGCCTGCGCACCGGCGAACGGGTGATGGTACAGCTTGCCAGCTTTACCGCAAAAACCTTTGAAGAGCTGTTTCAGGGGGTATATCATGCCAATTTGGAGGACTTCATTCCCAAGGACGGTCAGTTCCCGGTCAAGGGTCACTGCCTGAACAGCCAGCTTATGAGCGTTCCCGACTGTCAGGCGATCATCAAAAAACCCGCCTCCCGGCGACTGGGGGAAAAGTACGGCATCAGCTGGCTGCCGGAGACCGGCGTGAAATTCCAGCTGCATTTTACCATCCTAAACGATCAGGTGACCCTTTCTCTGGATACCTCCGGTCCCGGTCTTCACAAGCGCGGTTACCGGGCAGTGGG
>JAZOSG010000243.1:0-2772 GCA_045657005.1 Faecousia sp. | reverse complement strand
GTAACGGAACGTTCATCGCCCGGGTTGCACAGGCTATCGCAGGACATATGCAGGAAAGCCATATTGCATAAAACAAAAAGAGTGTGCCCAACGGCACACACTTTTTTCATATTCATTTCGTTAGACGCCACCCATGTGCTTACACAGCGCTGCCAAGGGACAAGCGCCACATTGGGGATTTCTGGCGGTGCAGACCTCCCGGCCAAAGAGAACGATGCGATGACACAGATCCGAGCTTTCCTCCGGAGGCAGAATGGCACGAAGTTGCCGTTCCGTCTTTTCCGGGTCTTTGGTGCCATCGGTCAGCCCCATACGACCGCAGATACGGATGCAGTGGGTATCGCACACCACGCTGCCGGGAGTGGCATAAAGGTCGCCCAAAAGCAAATTCGCCGTTTTGCGACCTACACCGGGAATCCGCAACAATTCCTCCATTGTACCGGGCACCTTGCCATCATAATCTGACAGCAGCATTTGGCAACCAAGGACAATGTCCCGGGCCTTATGCTTATAAAATCCGCAGGAGTGGACATAGTTTTCCACATCTGCGATGTCCGCTTCTGCCATGGCTTCCAAAGTCGGGTAGGCGGCAAACAGTGCCGGGGTCACCAAATTCACTCTGGCATCGGTGCATTGGGCGGACAACCGTACCGCAATCATCAGCTCATAATCTTTTTCATAGTGCAATGCACAGGGCGCGTCGGGATAGCGGTGCTTCAGAATTTCAATAACGGACTGCACTTTTTCTTCCATGACGTCCACCTCCTTTTTCGTCATTTTAGCATAATCGCAGCGAAAAAGGAAGAGGAAAGATCATGGTCATTTTCCCTTATAAACTCTCGTCCAGAATTTCGGCGCTGAGGGCGGAGATTTCATAAGTCGTCCGCTCCTGCGTGGTGCCATCGGTGACTTTGTTGTACACACGGCTTTGGAATCTTCCTTCGATACGAATCACGTCGCCGGTGTGGCAGGCAGAAACCTCCTGGGCCGTTCGTCCCCATAGGATACAGGGCAAATAATCCGCCCTCTTGAAGGCCCGGGGCGCCACCAGCATCACGTCGCATATATCCCGGCCCAGGGGTGTCCGCCGCAGATTGGGTTCCCGACACAACGGGCCTTGCAAGATCACTTCATTGGCAGGCGGATCATCCGTGGTTGTAATTTCGGAAGCAAATACAAAAATCAGCAGCCGTCGCGTGCCTTCTACGCGAAGATTGTGAGATCGAATCTGTCCCCGCACCTGCAACAGGGCGCCGCCAGAAAGGTCCATGGCATTCATGAGCTGCTCCTGGGCAATCACCGGCAGGATATCCACCGCCCCGGACAGCCGGGGAACTTCCAAGCAGAAACGGTAAAACCGTTTGCCGTGGTTTTCGTGGGAAAACTGGGGCAGCTGCTGCAATTCCCCTCGAATTAAAATGGTATTTTCCGTATGTTCCATAGGTCACCTCGTAAATGGGATGTATGCAACATTCTATGGTCTGGGTCAGGCAATAAGAACCATCTGCGTTTTTTCGGATTTTGTGATATTTCCCCTAAAAAAGATGGAATTTTCAGAAAAAAGTTCTTGACTTTCTTCCTTTCATCCTATAAAATAGCTAGGTCTGCAAATGCGGACAAATCCTTGCTCACGGCGCGACCGTGGGCCAAAAGACCAAAAGGAGGTGCAATCAACATGGCTAAGATCACTGGTAAGTACGAGGTGCTCTACATCATCGACCCCGCTCAGGGCGAGGAGGGCATCAACGCTCTTGTGGAAAAGTTCAAGGCAATGGTGGAGGCGGAGGGTACCCTCAGCAACATCGACATTTGGGGCAAGCGTCGCCTGGCCTATCTGGTTAACGACCTGTCCGAAGGCTACTACGTCCTGATGAACTTCGAAAGCAAGCCCGAGTTCCCCGCGGAGCTGGAGCGTGTTATGAAGATCACCGACGGCGTTATGCGCTGCCTGACCACTGTCGTGGAGGGCTAATCAATGCTCAACCACATTACCCTCATGGGTCGCCTGACCCGTGATCCCGAGCTCCGCCGCACCGGTAGCGGCGTGGCCGTCGCCAGTTTCTCCATCGCAGTCGACCGTGACTTCGGTGGCCGGGACGGCGGCGAGAAGAAGACCGACTTTATCGACTGTGTCGCTTGGCGTCAGACCGGAGAGTTCATCTCCAAGTATTTCACCAAGGGCCGCATGATCGTGGTGGATGGTCGCCTGGAAATGCGTGACTGGACCGACAGAGACGGCAACAAGCGTACCTCTGCTGAAGTTATTGTAGACAATGCCTACTTTGGCGACAGCAGACGTGACGGTGACAGCAGCGGCTCTTACTCCGCTCCTGCTCCCAGCTACGGCGGCTATTCTGCCCCCACAGCTGCTCCTGCATCTGATTTTGCGATGCTGGATGACAACGACGCACAACTGCCTTTCTAATCTTTGAACTCTTTTCACAAAACTTACAAGGAGGAACCTATCATGGCCAATGAACAGCGTGTTCGTCCCCGCAAGCGCAAGAAGGTTTGTGCATTTTGCGTGGATAAGGTGACCAGCATCGATTACAAGGACACTGCAAAGCTCCGCCGTTACCTGTCCGAGCGCGGCAAGATTCTGCCCCGCCGTACCACCGGCACTTGCGCAGCTCACCAGCGTGACCTGACCATCGCTATCAAGCGTGCCCGTCAGATTGCTCTGCTGCCCTACGTTGCTGACTAATGTGCAAATAATCCCCCGAAGCTTTTCGCTTCGGGGGATTTTTCTTTGTAGAAAATTAATCGTTTTTC
>JAZOSG010000242.1:0-8491 GCA_045657005.1 Faecousia sp. | reverse complement strand
TGTCAGCGGACACTGTCCGCCAAACTGGAATTTGATCCTTAGTCCAGGGCAATGCCCAGATAGCTGGGCAGGCTGTCATCCCCGGTCAGGCTGTGATACATGGCAAAGGGCATCTCTCCCCCGGGCAGCCGAACTACTGCTTTGTCAGCGCCCAGCAGCTCCAGAATACCGGGCAGACTCCCGGCATCCCCCAGAAATTCCTGAATATACAGGGTGTTCTCTTCCCAGGCTGCAGAAAAAGCGCCGCCGTCAAAGGCATAAAACCCGGCATATGTTCCAAGAAACTCCAGCGTTTTTCCCCCTTGCACAATGCCATCTTCAGGCTGGTACACCTGCCGAAGCGCATCATACCGGGCAGCAGTCACCCTTTCTGCCTGCACCGGTGGTCCACCGGGCAGCACCGTCTTTTTTTCCATGGGACAGAACCCCCGGTAGCCCATCTTTTCATACATGACAAATAATTCCGGCTGCGCCGGCACCAGTACCGTTCCGGCATAGCCCTGCCGGGCAAGCTGCCGGTGGGTCATATCCATCAGCTTTTTGCAAAGCCCCTGCCCCCGGAACTGTGGGTCGGTGGCAACGGCATAAATATAGGCAAGACGCTTCTTCCCCCACTGGCAGTCGAACCAGTAAAGGGCGGCTGCAAGTTTACCATCTTTATATACACAGCAACATCTGTCCGGGCTAAAGCCTACGGAAAAAAAGCCCTCTATAAATTCCGGCGGATCTCCAAAGGCCTGCTGCCACAGCGTCTTCAACGCTGCCACATCAGTAGTCATAGCCATCCTCCAGCAGGTGCGCCCAGCTTTTTTCCACCATGTGATCCTGGCAGTAGCTGAGCTTTGCCTTGCGCAGCCCCTCCAGCCCCAGATCGTCCTCCCGGTTCAAAAACCGCACCTCGGGGTACTTGTCCCGAAGATATCTGGCAAAGCCGTTGTTGATGGCTGCATACGCGCCGTCGGCAATGTCCAACGCCTTTTCAAAGTGGATATCAAAGGTATCCTCTCTCAGCCGGGAACCGAGGGTCATAGCCACCACCCCTGCGTCTGTGCGCAGCAGCAGCCCCTCCAAGCCCAATGCCTGTCTCTGCGCCAGGGCTTTTTTGATAGCAGCACGCTCCATATGGTAGTCCCCATGGGGATTTTCCTGAAGGCGCAGCTCATACCAGTGGTCGACCAGCGCCTCCACCTCCGGCAAATTCTCATCGCAGATAGGCTCCAGCCGGTAGTCCGGATTGTTCTGCTTGAACCGGTTCAGATGGTTGCGCTTACGCTGAAACTTACGCCCCTTCAGGTCAGCAAGATCATCGATATTATAGACATAGTCAAAGGAATCCCGGTCAAAATGATACCGTAGCCGCCCCGGGTACAGCTGTTCCAGCTGGGCACAGTCATCTTGAGTCAGACCCACCAGACGGCAGGGAATGCCCCGTTCCTTTGCATCCTGGATGATGGCATCCAACACCGTCCTCCGGTCTCCGGATCCCACAGGAAACAAATAGACGCTCTTGCGGTTAAACTGACTGAAAAACACCATGCAATCCTCCAGGATCGCCGCCTTCTGCCGTCCCCACAGGTACAGATTCACAAAGCTGTACTCGCAGCCCCGTTCACCGCCGGATTGCAAATAGCCCTCGAACAAGGCTCTGTCCTCCAGTGCCAGTGGTTTAAAATCGATCATATTCTCACTTCCGTTTTTATCTGTATAGTAGCAGTTTACCACAAAGTCTTTCTTTTATCAACCAAAGAACCGCTCCAAATGCCGGGCACGGATGGCGTAAAACAGGATCGAACCAAAGCTCAGAAGCACCGCTGCCTCGCCGATGGCAACAGACAGGGCATTGATCCAGAAGCCGCCGCCAACATAGACCGTCAGCTCCCAGCCTACCAGAAGTGCGTTAAACAGGGCAGGCATCCACATAGCGACCAAAGGATAGCCCTTGATCCGCATCCGGCGAGTCAGGTACATACTGGAAGTGGCAAGCAGCGTTGCCAAAGTGCCTACCAGAATATCCAGCGGCAATGCCGCAGAGTAGCTCAAATTGAACAAAAAACAGCCCAGGGTCAGTCCGGGGATCGCCGCCGGAGTAAACAAAGAAAGGACGCACAACGCCTCCGATGCCCGGAATTGGATCGCCCAACTGGTGGACTCAGGAATAATAAGATTCTGCAGATAGGTCAGCACCACATACAGTGCGGCGATCAGCGCCCCGTAGGCAAGTGCGCGGGTAGATCTTTTCATAGTCTTCATTCCCTTTCCATGGGAAAACAAAAAATGGACGCACTGCGTCCATCGGTTCCCTAGTTTTGTTTAACGACAGGATGGTCACGAACTGTCGTATTCGGTTGTAGCTAGTATACTCCAAAAATCGCTCCATGTCAATCACAGCGGTATACTGCAAAATGCGCCCCTGCGGCAAAAGCCGCAGGGGCGCGTGATTTGTTGCTATTTGACAGTTCTGTCAGTCAGCTGTCTGTCCTCTTAGCCGTTCTGTGCCAGCTTGATGTTCTCGAAGGTCCAGTCAGCCATACCGCCCTGGTTGTACCACTCGGTATAGAAGTCTTGGACATTCTGCTGGTCCTTAACATCCAGGCTGTTCCAGAACTCCTCGTTGTCCATCGCCGTCATCACATCGTGCAGGCTGTATGCAACGCCTGCCTGCTTACCGGCATTATCCTCGTCGGCAACATAGATCTTCTCGCCGCCGATCACGATGTAAGCGTTAGCATAGATGTCCATCTCGCCGTGCTCAGCATTGTCCGCAGCAGAGTTGGTCTCCTTCATGATACCGAAGACGGAGGTGGAGTTTGCAGCGACAGTGTAGCCGCTTTCCAGCGCCGCATACTGGGCAGCAAAGTCCTCGTAGACGGAGAAGTGATCGTCAGTCATATTCTGGAAGTCAGCGCCGGGCAGATCGTTAACGCTCACCACGACACCGTAGGAAGAGATGGCAGCAGCCAGAGTCTTATCGCAGGTGTAGTAAGCATTGTAGTACAGGCCGGCAGCGCTGGTTCTCAGGGTGATGTTCCGGATACCCATCTCGATGCGGTGGTAAGAACCGTCAGCGATCTTGATGTAGCGGTTGCCATTGAAGGTAACATCGCCCACCAGGGTGACACCCTCCGCAGTGATGGTGCCGGTGCTGCGCTTATACTCGTCGTTATCGGGATCGATGCCGTAAACCGTACCGGTACCGGTAACCTTGATATCGTTGCAGGCATCCAGATAGATCTCCTGACCGGCCAGTGCGAAGTCTGTACCGGCAACCAGATACTTGGTGCCTTCTGCTGCAGCGTAAGCTGTCAGCGCTTCCTCAGCAGTGCCGAACCACTGTGCGCTTTCCCCGGTGACAACACCGTAGGCAGGCAGGTACAGGGTCTCACCCAGGAGGATGGGAGCTTCTGTGCCCTTGCCGTTGGTCAGCTTGCCGGTGAATGCGCCGGTAGCTTCGGCATGGTCAGCGCTGATGCTGTTGCCAGCATAGTAGTAATCGCCCAGGGAGACCTGTGCTTCGCCGGTCCAAGTGTCCTTGACCATCAGCTTAGCGCTGTCGATGATCACAGTGGGCTCCTCGCCCTCGACCTCGGAGGCGATGGTGTACTTCTGGGTGGAGAACTGCAGCAAGCCGTCAGCGGTGGTGCTGCCGTCCAGCGTCACAGTGACGCCTGCGCCGGCAGCAACTGCGGGCTGATCATCAATGCTGGTGATGGAGGAATCGGTAATGGTCACATTGCAGTAGGTGACAGTCTCAGGTGTAGCATGGCTACCGGAATCGGTGGCAAACCAGACACAGCTGTTGGTCTTAGCCCCGCCGCCGGTGATGGTACAACCGTCGATCTCAACCTGGCTCATGTAGGCGCGCAGTGTACCGCCCTGGGCATTCAGCGCCTTGCCGCCGGAGATGGCAGCGCCCTTGATCTGGGCACTGGAGCGGCTCATGGAGATGTTGCCGCCATGCCAGACAGCCACCTCACCGCCGGTCCAGGTGCCGTCCTGGATGGTAAGCTCAGTGTATTCAAAGTGCGCATTGCCGCCGTAGGACAGGGCAGAGCCGTCCTTGACCGTCACACCGTCCATTGTGACCTTAACAGAATTCTCTGCGTCGCCGATAGCGTAAATATTGCCGCCAAAACCATTGACATAGGTTACCGCCTGAGTCTCCTCATTGACGGTAGTGGTACCGGTGGCGTTACCGCCGGAGATGGTTGCGCCGGTGATGGTGTGCTCACCGTAGAGGATGTAAATGTTGCCGCCCAAGGTCTTGGCAGTGCCGTCGGTGATGGTGCCGCCGGTGATCTCCAGGGCAGGTGCGATATCGGTCTTGCCGTAAACTGCGATGTTACCGCCGGCATACTTGGTGGACTCGCCGCCGCTGATAACAGCATTTTCAGAAATAGTCAGCTTATTGGCAGCATCGCCGGTACCGATGTAGATGTTACCGCCGTAGCCATTGCCCTTACCGTTCAGGATCTGGGCATCGCCCTTGATCTCGGCAGTGCCGCTCCAAACGCCGATGTTGCCGCCGCCGGCAGTGCCGGTAACTTCACCGCCGGAGATGGTGCCGCCGGAAACGACCAGAGCTGCCTTGCCGGTCAGGTAGACGCTGCCGCCACCGGTGTTGGTGCCGGACTTACCGCCGGAGATCGTACCGCCGGTCATAATGAAGGTGTTCTCGCGCATGTAGACGTTGCCGCCTGCAGCGTTCTTGTTGGCCAGGTTGGTCTCGCCATCGGCAATGATGCCGTCCTGCAGCAGGTAAACGCCGGTGATAATGGCAATGTTGCCGCCGCCGTAGTAGCTGTCAGCAGCAGTCGTCTTGCCGCCCTTGATGATACCACCGTGCTGGTTGAAGGAGCAGCCGGTTCTCAGGAACACATTGCCGCCATAGGCAGCAGTGCCGCCGGAGATGGTGCCGCCGTACATATTGAACACAGCAGCGCCGGTGGTCTTCGCAGTAACAGACCCTGCACCGACCATGACGTTACCGCCAGGGCCTTCCGTGTTGGTACCGTTCTTGATCTCGCCGCCGTACATATTGAAGGTAGCGATACCGCCGTGGGGATTGTCGGTTGCATCGTAGATGCCGCCGAGCAGGTTCACGCCCACAGGATAGTTGGTGTTGGTCAGACCGGTGCCGTCGATGACAGCGCCGTCATACATATTGATAGTACCGCCGTTGCCCTGAATGGAAATGATCGCATTCTGGCTGGTGGCAGCCTTGGTGTAAGTGCCGCCGTAGAGGTTGATGGTGCCGGCAGCCTTGGAGCTGTTGACCAGGATGGTGGCCGCGTTGCTGCCGTTGCCGCTGGTACGGTTACCGGAGACCACACCGTCACCCATGATATTCATGATACCGGTGGAGCCGAAGACGGCAACACCGTTGGTAACAGTCAGATCCTTGCCGTTCAGGTGCAGGCAGGCAGTCGCGCCGCCCCAGGTAGCCTGAATGTAGGAAACACCGCTGTTCTTATCGGCAACCACCTGGGCATTGGGAATATCCTCGCTCAGGTAGTAGTGCTTGCCCTGGCCCATGGTAAAGGCAGTGGTCGCGCTGTTCACAGCGATCCACTCCACAGGCTCGGTGGCAGTGCCGTTTTCCAGACAGACAGGGCAGTAAGCCATGCCGTCGTAGTTCCAGGGATCGAAAACATCCTTGGAGGGCTCCTTCACGGGAGCTTCCTGCACCACCAGGGTGTTGTCCGCAGCAGCGGCGACCATCAGGGTAGAATCGGAGCAGGTGAAGTAAGCAGCCACTGCAGCAGCGTTGTCGCTTGCAACAGACAGAACATCGCCAGCCTTGGCGGTGACTACGATGCTTGCGCCCTCGGTCAGACCGCTGACATCGGCAGCGTCACCCTTGTTCTGCAGACCGACGGACTTACCTGCGTTGATCACAGGCGCGCCGGACAGGGTCAGAGGACCGTTGCCCGCCAGAACATCACCGTCGATGGTGCCGCCGGAGATGGTCAGGCTGTGACCGGAGGTGGCAGAACCGCCCTGCACCCACACATTATGGTTGACAGCGTTCTTACCCTTGGCATTGCCGTCATGGATGTAGCCGCCGGAGATGGTGACCGGTGCCTGCCAGGAGCGGATGTTGCCAGCCTGCAGCTCGGCTTCACCGCCGGTGATCTCACCGCCGGAGACAGTCAGGCTGCCGCCGGTGGAAACAGAGAGGTTGCCGCCGTGCTGCTGTGCCCAGCCGCCTTCGATCTTACCGCCCTCGATGACCACATTACCTTGACCGTGGATATTGCCGCCGTAGCCGCCCACATTGGAGGTAGTGTTGTCAGCATTTGTCTTGACAAAGTAGAAAGCCTCACCGTCGGAGATCGTGCCGCCCTTCATGGTGAAGGTGCCAGCTCCGGCTTCTGTAGTGGCGTTGACATAGACATTGCCGCCGCCGACAGAGCTGCTGACAGTGGGGGACACCTTACCGCCGGTAACAGTACCGCCATTCATGGTCAGTGCCTTGCCTTCCTTCACATAGATGCTGCCGCCGTTGAGGGTCGCAGTACCACCGGAAATAGTAGCGCCGTCCTCGATGGTAACAGTGCCGCCGGCAACATCCAGATTGCCGCCGTACTGTGCAGTGCCGTCAGCAATCAGTACAGAGCCGCCAATGGTGGTGGTGCCGTTCTGCGCCTGGACGTTACCGCCGCGGGTCCTGGCATTACCGCCGGAGATGGTGCCGCCCAGCAGCTGGCACTCAGAAACGTTTAACACGCAGATATTGCCGCCGCCGTTGCCGCCGTTACGGCAGCTGCCGTCGATAACGCTGCCGCCGTACATATTGAACTTAGCATTGGTGGAGATCGCCTTGTTCTGATCACTGTTCCAGGCACATGCGCCGATCAGCACATTGCCGCCCACGGTAGCAGCCACAACACCGTCGTGGTCAGCCACATAAGTGCCGCCGGAGATGGTGCCGCCGTACATATTCAGTACGCCGTTGCTGGCGATGGAGACATTGCCGCTGTAGCCCCAATCGGCAGAGACACCGTTGCGGACAGTGCCGCCGTACATATTCACAATGCCCTTTTCGATTCTGACATTGTACACAGCCGCGGTGTTGTTCACAGTCTCGGGACCGACCACAACGCCGTCATAGATATTGGTAACAGCGCTAGCGCCGCTGGTCAGGATAGCGCCGTAAGTGGGAACTGTGCCTGCACCGAAAGCCGTGCCGGTGTAGATGTATGTACCGCCATACAGGTTGACGGTGGAGCGGGTGCCGTTGCTCTTGACCAGACCGTAATCCTCACTCTTTGTGCCGTCAGAGGTCAGCGTACCGGTGCCCATAATGTTCAGGGTGCAGTCGGTACCGCCGGCACCGATGGTGCCGCCGCCGGTGAGTACAGCGTCGTCCAGCAGCAGACACATCTTCGTGCCGGTACCGCGAACAACTGCCCAGTTATAGGCGCTGTTGGTCACATCGATCTCGCCTGCCAGATAGTAGTGGTAGGCAGCGCCGTCAGCCTTAGCACCGAGAGCACCGGTAGACGGTGTCCAGGTGATGTCGGTCGCGCCGCACATGGGGCAGGTAGTACCTGCAGCCACAGTGGCAGGATCAAGGGACTGGATATTCGCCTTGACCTCGTCGATGTGCTTCTGGACATCGTCAGTCACACTGGCAGAGCCGGGGGTGACTGTTTCAGTCGTAGTTGCATTCGTTTCCACTGCAAAGATGCCGAGACCGCCAAGGGGGACCATGGAAAGGACCATGGCAATGACGACCAGCAAGCTAAGCAGCTTCTTACAGATTGCTTTCATTTTCTTGTTTCCTCCTAACAAAAAATTTGATCTCCGTGCGTTCAAAATGGGTTTTTGCTTCACGCCTGATCAGTCCCCAGAAGGGGACAATGCGCGATTGTCATTTCGACTGGAGCGAAGCGGAATGGAGAAATCCGTTCCCTTTAAGATGCGGATTTCTCGACTCCGGGCTATCGCCCTTCGCTCGAAATGACAAGGATGTTACGGACCCTTCGATTCGCCTGTGTCCCATACAGACCGCAGCACTTGTTCAGGTCGCTTCATCCGCCACTGGCGGCGCTCATCCGCACCCCATAGTGACACTTTTAATCATACTATATATACCATCTTTTCTAGCGTTTTGCAAGAACTATTTATGTATTTTTCACAAAAGTAGAGACAGTTTTCCCGTATCCCTGTAGTTGCGAGGGCGCTTGCGCCCGTGGCAATCTCCAGTACCAGCTGCCGTTTGTGAGATTGCCACGCCAGTGTGCGCACTGGCTCGCAATGACACGGAATTTAGGTAAGCGAGGCGACGTCGAGAAATCCGCAAACTCCCCTTGTCATTTCGAGCGAACGGAGTGAGTCGAGAAATCCGCATCTTAAAGGGAACGGATTTCTCCATTCCGCTGCGCTCCAGTCGAAATGACAGAGGAGGACGGACACCCGGGGACGGGTGTCCCTACGCCCACTACGATAGAATTTGTAGGGACACCGCTCCTGCGGTGTCCGTTGCCCG
>JAZOSG010000241.1:0-9551 GCA_045657005.1 Faecousia sp. | reverse complement strand
TGTGACTGAATACTGCGCCCCCGGCTATAAGGCAGAGGTTAACGTCGATGGTACCTACGGTGTTCAGGTCGGGCTGCCTGAGGTTGCGATCACGGATATCAAGGGCAGCCTGACCGGCGAGGATCCGGACCTGACCTTTGCGCTGAACTTTGCGATCCCCAATGTGGAGGATCTGACCGAGGAATATCTGGATCAGCTGTTCGAGGCTTATGGCGATCACTATGTGGACTATGTTCTGACCATCAGTGGTCTGGACGGTGACAGCGTCACCTTTAACGCAAACGGCGGTGCTGACGGCTACCTGGCAGGTCAGTATGATGCCTGGAGCAAGAGCTGGGTCACAGTGCCCTTCTCAGATGTGGTCGTGAATGACGGCGAGAGCCTGTATATCATGGAATATGCGGCAAAGCTGATGGGCAAGCAAGGTTTGCGCTTTACGCTGGCTGAGGTAGCTGCCATCGTGCAGAACTTCGATTGCGGCGTTTATTTCACACCAGAGTTTCTGGCAGAGCATCCCGAGCTTGAGGTAAACCTGCAGCTGAAGGTGTTTACCGAGGATGCTGAAGGCAATAAGATCGAGAACATCGATGTTGCTACCAACGAGTTTGAGAACAGCTATGCAGCAGCGGTCACCGCTGAGGGCAAGCAGACTGTCTACTATGCTACCTTTGCGGAGGCGTATGACGCTGCTCAGGCAGGCGAGACAGTCGAACTGTTGCAGGATGTAAGACTTACCGCAAAGCTGACCATCAGCAAAGGTATTACCATCGACGGCAACGGCTGCAGCATCATCGCGGATGAGACCGCTGTTTGGTACACCACCGGCAGCAAGCCGCTGTATCTGAAGCAGTACAAGACTCACCTGCTGGGCATCAACGCAGACAACATTACCCTGAAGGATGTTGTTTTGGATTGCAATGATAACGCAGCAGGAATCAATGTATACTGCGCACAAAATGTTGTCTTTGACAATGTATCTGTGATCAATGACAGCAAGGGCTTTGCTGCTGTGACAGTTAACGGCTCTACTTTGACGCTAAAGGATAAGTTTAGCATTGAAAAGAACGGTGTCGCGCTGGATATCTCCAATGGCTCCGGCGTTACCAGTACGCTGGGCGTGACGATCGAGGACGGTACCGTGCTGGATCTGAATAGTAAGACTGTTAAGTTTGCCTCTGTTGCAAACAATGATATGACTGGTGCTGTTGATGAAAATGGTGATCCCTATTTTGCAGCAATGGACAATGCTTACTATTACACCCAGGCACAGATCGATAGCCGCACAACCGGCTACACCAACGGTCTGACCCTGCTGACCAATGTGATCCTGGGCAAGGATGTCGCCATTAGCAGCACATTGGACCTGAACGGTCACGATCTGACCGTGGTCGACGGCAAATCGTTGAAGGTTGAGAAAAACCTGACCCTCACCGGCGAGGGCAGCGTTGACGGCACCATCAAGCTGACCAAGGCGGCTGCTGCTCTGACCGCACCTGCCGGTATGGAAAATGTGGTGTCCGGCGTGGATGGCTATAAGGTCGTCTACAGCGGCGGCGTTTATATGCTGGCCTTGGAAAATACGGTTGCTTGGAACACCGTTACCGGCGCAGAGTACGAGACCGTTTCTGCAGCACTGCTGGCTGCCCAGTCCGGCGAGACTGTCCAGCTGCTGGTAGATGTGGACGAGCCAGCCGCGATTTTGGCAGTGCTCAACGGCGTCACCCTGGATCTGAACGGTCACAGCCTCACGGCTTACTATGTGTTGACAGCTAGCGTTGGTGCTTATGTGACTGCCAGCACCAACGGACAGGGAATTTTGAAGGTTTCCAGGGATAACCTGGCTTTGGCGGACAATTCTCAGGCTATGGTTTGGATGAAAGAGGAAGGCGGTTACCGCTTCGCTGCTGTCACCTTCGGCACGCAGGTGAAGGCCAACGGTGAGGGCAGTGCCCGGTTCAACTTCTATGTGAAGGAGCTGGAGGGTATCGTGCTGGCTGAGCTGGCTGACGGCACGGATGATAACGACGGTCTGTCCATCCAGGTCAAGATGACCTACACCAACAGCATGGGCGCGCCCTCTGAACTGTACTTTAACTTCCCCATGGAGGAAGTGCAGAAATATGCGGCAAACCTGCCCGGCTATCTGTATATGGGTATCGGCGGACTGGACGCAGTTACAGATGTAACATTCTCGGCTATTGTCAAGTGCGGCAATTTGCTGATCGAGAGTGCGCCGGTTCCCTACGAAGGCTGATCGTTTCCCTTTTAAATGAAAGGAGTATGAAATGAAGCGTTTTTACGAAGCACCCAATGTGCAGGTGATCGACCTGAGGGCGATGGAATCCATCGCATTGCTGGATGGACACCCCGATGAGGGCGTGGCGGCAGCAAAGGATGACGGAACATTCAACCCCGGCAGTTTTGGCGGTGTTCAGGGTGAGCCTGATTTCTGATGCGCTGCCAGATAGCGGATCTGATCGTTGAGATTCCCGAGACGGGGGGCATGTCCCCCCGTTGCAGGGACTATTTGACGAACCGGAAGGATCCGGCAGACATCGTGATCCGACAGGAGGATTACGACCTTGCCTGCTGGAATACTGACGATGAAGCGCTGGCGACCTACATGGAATCCGGCGTTCAGTTTTATGGACATCTGCTCCGGTTTGAGGGGATGCTGCTGCACGCCTCGGCTGTGGCACTGGAGGGGAAAGCCTATCTGTTTTCCGGACCCAGCGGAATGGGAAAGTCTACCCATACCCGCCTGTGGCAGCAGCTGTTTGGCTCTGCGGCCCAGGTGTTTAATGACGATAAGCCCGCCCTGCGTCTGCTGGACGGGCGTTGGTACGCTTATGGGACACCTTGGTGCGGTAAGGACGGTATCAATCAAAACCGCAAAGTTCCCCTGGGGGGTATCTGCTTTTTAAAGCGGGGAAAAGAGAATAAGATTCGTGCGCTGAATGCCGCGGAGGCAGTGCCCCTGATCTACGGACAAACCATGTACCGGCTGCGCAAGCCGGAAAACGCGCTGCGGCTCATGTCTGCGGTAGATGCGTTGGTACGGGCGATCCCGGTCTTTGAGCTGGAGTGCCGTCCCGATCCGGAGGCGGCAGCCCTCAGCAGCCGGACAATGCGCAAAGCGGCACGAGGGGGGCGCCTCTAAAACCAAGCTACCTGCTGTCTGTATAAATTCCGATTTATCGATCAACTCCCTTCCTAGGTTGTCATTTCGACCGAGGCGTAGCCGAGTGGAGAAATCCGTTTTCCTGCAATAGAAATTACGGATTTCTCGACTTCGCTTCGCTCCGCTCGAAATGACAGAGAAAGGACGAAACAGCTCGATAAACTGGAATTTGGTAGCTGCAAAAAGGAAAAGGAAGGGTCTGCATGAATAAAAAATTTTTGCTTATCTTCTGTGCGGTGGGGCTTTTGCTCGTGACACTGCCGGTATTGCTGTTGATCAGAAAAACTGGAATCAGCTTAGATGCCCAAAAGGGGACGATTACCATAGCGGCCGGTGAAACAAAAGCCTTTCAGGACAACCAGAGTACCGCTCAACAGACTGTCAGCAGCCAGACCGGGCAGACCGATGAAGCAGGGGAAACGCCCTCTTTCCGGGTGGAGTTTGGTGTGGCAGAGGCACCGGACTTTGATGACACAGCTGCTACAGATGGCAATGCAGAAAAGAGCACACAGCCGTCTGAGAGCACGCAGCCGACCCGGGATCAGAGTACAGACGGGACGCTGGATGCCACCGATGGCGAAAAAGGCATGCCGGATAAATTGCTGACCTACGAAGAATTTCTCGCACTGAGCAATGCCGACCAGCAGGCATATTTCTTCTGCTTTGATGATCCACTGGACTACGCCCAGTGGCTGCGTCGGGCGCAGCAGGATTATGAGGCGGGGAAGGCCGAAATCGTTGTGACCGGTCCGGTGGATTTTGGTGATCTTGTACCATGATGTTCAATTGACATTTCTTCAGCAGGCGGCTATAATGGTTACACAGGGAAAAAAGTGTGTATTTGCAAGGCTTATTACCGGGGACTATGACCCCGTAATATGAGGTGTTACTATGGGAAAAAATGAAAAAGAAATCGAGATCGATCTGAAACGCCTGCTGTTGGCCTTGTGGAGCCGGGCGTGGGTGATCGTGCTGGTGGGCATACTGTTTGCGGCAGTGGCGTTTTCTTATGCCTGGTTTTTTATCACGCCGACCTATTCTGCCAGCGCGCAGCTGTACGTTAATAATAATTATGTGGACAGCCCCGGCTTCTCCTCTTCTCAAATCGCTGCGGCGCAGGATCTGGCAGACACTTACATGGTCATTTTGGAGAGCCGGAATGTACTGGGCGATGTGGCAAAGGTCACCGATCTGGGCTACAGCTACGGTCAGCTTAAGGGTATGGTCTCGGCAGCGGCAGTCAATGAAACGGAAGTTTTCCAGGTGACAGTCACCTGTACCAATTATAAGCATGCGGCGATCATTGCCAATGCCATAGCCGATGTCCTGCCGGATAAGATCGCCGCGGTGGTGGAAGGCAGCTCTGTGCGGGTGGTTGACCGGGCAGTGGAGAACCCTAACCCTGTAGGCCCTTCCTATCAAAAGTATCTGATCATCGGTGCGGTAGTGGGAATGTTCCTCAGTGCCGCAGTGATCATGCTGACGGATCTGATGGACACCACCATCAATTCTGAGGATTACCTGGCACAGGTTTACGGAAAGATCCCGTTGCTGGCAGTGGTTCCCAGCGGCGAGAGCAGCAAGAACGGCTACTATAAGGGCTATTATGAGTCAGCACCGAGAAGTAAGAAGAGCGGAGGTGCAAAGAAATGAAGGCTTGGAATTTGTTCAGCCGCAAGGCAAAGAATAAAGCGGAGGCCTGGAATATCCGCAGCATGTTCGGCCCGAATCTGAGCTTTGCTGTCACCGAAGCGTACAAGCTGCTGCGCACCAATATCATGTTTTCTTTCTCAGATGAGGGAGAGGGGCATGTAATCGGCATTACCAGCTCTATCCAGTCCGAGGGCAAAAGCTCCACTGCCTGCAATACTGCCTACGCCTTGTCTGAGGCAGGCTGCAAGGTGCTGTTACTGGAGGCGGATCTGCGCAGACCCTCCATCAGCTCGAAGCTGAACATTGCCAGAGTACCGGGCATCACCAATCTGCTGGTATCCCGGGGAAATTACCGGGAAGCGATCCAGCAGTGCTCTCTGGCACCGAAGCTGGATATCCTGACAAGCGGAGATATTCCACCCAATCCCTCCGAGCTGCTGACATCCAACCGCATGGCAAAGCTTGTAGAGCAGCTGAAGGCAGACTATGATTATATCGTGATCGACCTGCCACCTGTTACGGCGGTGTCGGATGCGCTGGCGATCTCCAGGTTTTTGGATGGCGTGGTCTTGGTGGTTCGGGGCGGCGTATCCGACCAGCAGATGCTGGCGGAGGCGTTGCGGCAGCTGGATATGGTCAATGTGCGGATCTTGGGCTTCATCTACCGGGATATGGGCACCGGCGGAAAAAAGTACGGAAACCGCTATGGCAAGAAGTATTATAAATATTATAACGAATACGCAAAAAAGTAAAGCTTTTCACCGCCGGAAATCCAATTCCGGCGGTTTTTGCACCTTAAAAATTCGCCCAGTGATGTTAATCCTATCTTAATAAAACTGCCCCTTTCATCTTAAGCGCCGATTTGCTATAATAAAGCCACAATGAAGAAAGAAGGCACGGCTATGTATAATGTTCTGATCTGTGACGACCAGCTGGATATCGTCAACGCCCTGAAAATATATTTAGCACCCGAGGGGTACAACCTTTACGAGGCATATACCGGCGTAGAGGCGCTGGAGATTGTCCGCAAGCATGATATCCATCTGATATTGCTGGATGTGATGATGCCGAAAATGGATGGCATCACAGCGGTGTCCCGGATCCGGCAGTTTTCCAATGTGCCGATCATTTTGCTGACGGCAAAATCCGAGACGGAGGATATGGTTCTGGGACTGAATGTGGGAGCTGACGATTATATCACCAAGCCCTTTGTTCCTGTGGAAGTCCTGGCGCGGGTACGCAGCCAGCTGCGCCGCTATGCTAAGCTGGGCAGCCGCCCGGAGACACCGGAGGAGCTGTGTGTCGGTAATATCACCCTCAACGATGTGACCAAGACCGCTGCAGTGGACGGCACTGCAGTAGCGCTGACACCGATCGAGTACAGCATTTTGAGGCTGCTCATGTCCAACCCGGGAAAGGTCTACTCCACAAAGGCGCTTTACGAGGAAGTCTGGCAGGAGGCGGCGCTGGGCAGTGAGGGCGCGGTGGCGGTACATATCCGGCATTTGCGGGAAAAGGTGGAGATCAATCCCTCTGAACCCCGGTATCTGAAGGTAGTCTGGGGTCAGGGCTACAAGATCGAAGGAGGAAGGTAAATGCGCTACAGCATACCTGTGAAATTTCTGGCGTTTGTCCTGGCAGCGGTGGCACTGACGGCGGCATTTGTCAGTGTTCTTGGCATTATCCAGGTGGCGGAGCTGGGCCTTTACAGCGACGGCTTTGATAGCTGGGTGCAGAACCGGCTGCAATGGCAGGCCTATGACCTTGCCAAGGATCTGACAGACCGTTACGCGGTGCGGAGTCTGACCAACTGCCCGGATGAGGTGCTGGAGGATATCGGCTATTTCTATGTGTTCGAGGAATCCTTCCACTGGACAGGTTTGGACGAAAGCAGCTATGATTTTACCATTACCGACGAACAAGGTCAGGTGCTTGCCTCCGGCGCTGGTCTGACAGGGTTGGAGGATACCTACAGCTTTCAGACAGCAGTCTCCATCCGCTATCCGGTGCTGGTGACCAATGAGGCACTGATCGATGAACGCTACGGCACCAACTATACCCACCGGGAGACTGTATATCCTGCTGCCTATAACGGCAAGGCGGCGATCATTCGCTACTACGAAAGCCCGGAGTATGCAGTGGATATCAAGCTGGATCCGGATGCGGCGATGGATCGCTCCGGCTCTTCTCTGGAGCTGATCCAGCTGGTGTATGTCCATCGGTATAATCTGATGATCGTGCTGGCAATCTCTTTGGTGCTGTTTGCGGCGGCGACGGTCTATTTGTGCTGCGCAGCAGGCAAGGAAAAACCGGGGGATACGCCTAACCCAAGGGGGTTGAACCGGTTGCCGCTGGATCTTTATGCTGCGGCAGGCAGTGCAGGCGGCATGCTGCTGGCAAGCCTTGTGTCGGAAATGATCAACTACTGGATCTTCAGTATGGATAACCTGAACGCCGGCACTTTGGTGCTGGTAGGTGCTGTGCTGCTGGGGATCGCGGTGATCATTATGGGCTTTGTGTTTGCGCTGAGCGCCCAGGTCAAGGGTAAGGGGCTGTTCTGGTGGAAGCACTCTGTGATCGGCTGGCTGTGGAGCAAGCTGTGGATCGGCATACAGTATCTTTACCGGGGCGTTAAAATGCTTCTGTCCCTGCTGCCTGTGATGTGGCATTATGTGCTGATCGGCGGACTGATGGGCTTTTCTGTGGTGGTGGCAATGGTGTTTGCCTTTAACAGCTCCCTGCTTCCGCTTTTGGTAGTGATCCCGGTGTATGCGCTGGTGGTGATCTACGGCGGCTATGCCTACGGGGTGCTGCTCCGGGGTGCGGAGAAAATGGCAAAGGGCGACCTCAATGCCCGGATCGATAAGCGGTTTTTGGTAGGTGCCTACGCCAAATGCGCCGATGATCTGAACGCCTTGGCAGATGTTGCCATCCAGGCGGCAAAAAAGCAGATGCGCTCCGAGCGGATGAAGACCGAGCTGATCACCAATGTATCCCACGATATCAAGACACCGCTGACTTCTATTATCAACTATGTGGATCTTCTGCAGTCGGCCCAGGATAAGGATACCGCCGGGCAGTACCTGGAGGTGCTGGGACGCCAGTCCCAAAGGCTCAAAAAGCTCATTGAAGATCTGATGGAAATGAGCAAGGCGACCACCGGCAATATGAGCGTGGACATTGCCCGGGTCGACCCGGTGGAGGCGGTGAACCAGGCGCTGGGAGAATTTTCCGACAAGCTGACAGCCGGGGAACTGACGGTGGTATTCCGGCAGCCGGAAAAGCAACTTGCCATGTACGCCGACGGACGGCTGACCTGGCGTGTGCTTAGCAACCTTTTGAGCAACACGGTCAAATACGCCCTGCCCGGCACCCGGGTATACGCGGATGTGACGGAGCTGGAAAATCAGGTGTTGATCAGCCTGAAAAACATCTCCCGGGAGGCGCTGAATGTGACAGCCGACGAGCTGACAGAGCGGTTTGTCCGGGGCGACGCATCCCGCAATACCGAGGGCAGCGGTCTGGGACTGAATATTGCCAAAAGCCTTATGGAACTGCAAAAGGGGCAGCTGCAACTGCTGGTAGACGGCGATTTATTCAAGGTCACCCTGGTCTTTCCCAAAGCGCAGTAACCGCAATTTACAAAATAACACCCTGGAAGTGGACATGCACTTCCAGGGTGTTGTTTGTTTCTGTTTATAGGGTGGCTGCCATGACAGCTTTGATGGTATGCATCCGGTTTTCGGCCTCGTCAAAGACGATAGACTGCTCGCTTTCGAAGACCTCGTCGGTGACTTCCATACAATCAATGCCAAACTTCTCGTATACATCCTTGCCGATCTGTGTCTTCAGATCATGGAAAGCAGGCAGGCAGTGCATAAACCGGCACTGGCTGCCGGCGGCATCCATCAGTGCCTTGGTGACCCGATAGGGGCTCAGCTCTGCGATCCGCTCCTGCCAGACAGAATCCGGCTCGCCCATGGATACCCACACATCCGTGTAGATCACATGGGCACCCTGCACGGCGGTCATAGGATCGGTGATAAATTCCAGTACTGCGCCGGTCTGGGCGGCGATCTGCTGACACTGCGTTACCAGTGCTTTGTCCGGGAAGTATTTTTCCGGGGCGCAGGCCACAAAGTGCATGCCCATCTTGGCGCAGCCTACCATCAGGGAGTTGCCCATGTTGTACCGGGCATCGCCCATATAGACCAGCTTTTTACCGGCAAGAGAGCCGAAATGCTCCTGGATCGTCAGAAAATCCGCCAAAATCTGGGTGGGGTGGAACTCGTTGGTCAGACCGTTCCAAACGGGAACACCGGCGTACTGTGCCAAAGTCTCCACGATCTCCTGCCCAAAGCCCCGGTACTCAATGCCGTCGAACATCCGACCCAGGACCCGGGCGGTATCAGCGATGGATTCTTTCTTGCCCATTTGGGAGCTTTTAGGATCCAGGTACACAGGGTGCATACCCAGGTCAGCCGCTGCCACCTCAAAGGCACACCGGGTCCGGGTGCTGGTCTTTTCAAAGACCAGTGCAATGGACTTGCCCTCGCACAGCCGGTGGGGGATGCCTGCCTTTTTCTGCGCCTTCAGCTCAGCAGACAGGCTCAGCAGCGCACCGATCTCCTCCGGCGTAAAATCCAGAAGCTTTAAAAAATGTCTGTTCTTAAAATCCATGAAAAAGAACCTCACTCTCAATTCCCAATTTTCAATT
>JAZOSG010000240.1:0-3642 GCA_045657005.1 Faecousia sp. | reverse complement strand
ACAAGCGAAGGTTGTCGTGCGAGTTTGTCAGCGGACACTGTCCGCTAAACTGGAATTTTACAGAAAGGGCGCTGTAAGAAAAAGTTATCAAAAGGATTGCAAATTGCGTTTAAACGAAGTATAATACCAATATATATTTCGTTTCAACGCAGAAAGGGAAATGACGATGCAGTACATATCCGCAAAAGAGGCTGCCCAAAAGTGGGGCGTGACCCTTCGCCGGGTACAGGACCTGTGCAAGAATCACGCCATTGACGGCGCGGTCCGTTGGGGACGCGGATGGATGATCCCAGCGGACGCCAACCGCCCTGTTGACCGCCGCAAACGGCTGGATAGTAGAAACGCTGTGAGTATCGCGGTGTTGCCCCGGAAGAACCCTGCTATCATATTTTCCAACTTATACAATGTGCCGGGTTCGGCAGACGCGGTGGCAGAAGGCATGACCGAGCGCCCTATTGCCGCCCAATTGTTCCGTGCCCAGATCGCTTTTTGCCGGGGAGACCTGACTCTCAGCAGACAAATTACAGAATCTTTGCTGGAATTGCCTATGGGTCACGATCTGCAGATCGGCTGCGGCGTGATACTGGCAAAGTGCGCCATCTGTTCCGGCGATCAGGCGTTGTGGAAGCGGGCGAAGGAGCAGATCAAAACTGCCCACTGCCATGATCTGCGCGATCAATATGCCGTAGACTTTTGGCTGGCAGCGATGGAGTGTGAGCTTCGTGAGACCGCCACGTTCCCTCTGTGGTTCACCCAGGGCAGATTTGATGTTTTACCGGGGGATTCTTTTCCGCCGGCAAGATTTTATTACCTGCGGTATCTGTATATTGTCAGTCATAAAGCTGCTACGGGTGAGGTCGGTGCAATGGACACCCAGAGCATGATGCGCATGATTCCCAATGTGGCAGAGCCGCTGATCGCCCAAAGCAAAAAGGAGGGCGCGCTGATCTCTGAGGCGTATATGCGGCTGATCCTGGCGATGACCTATCACAATCTGGGAAACGATGCAATGGCTGTCCATCATCTGGATATTGCCATCGAGCTGATCCTGCCGGATAAGCTGTATATGCTGTTAGTGGAATACCGCCGCGCACTGGACTTTTTGCTGGATGAAAGACTGATGCTTGCTGATCCTGAGACTCTGGTACAAGTCAAAAAGCTGTACCGGCAGCACCAGCAGGGCTGGACACTTTTACATAATCAGGAGAGGGGACGCACCTTTGTCAGTGAACTGACCACCCGGGAACGGGAGGTGGCAAAGCTGGCAGCTTTCGGGCTTTCCAACAAGGAGATCGCGGAGCGGCTGAGTATATCGCTCAATACCGTTAAGCAGTCCTTGCGTATTGCCATGGACAAGACCGGTGCTCTGCGCAGAAATGAGCTTTCCCATTACATCTGATTATACACCCCTATAATACCACCCCACATTATTCCGGTGGGTGTATTGTCAAAATAAGGAATATCTCTTATACTGTGCGTATAAAGCAGATAGGAGGTGCCTTATGAAAAGCAATACGCCCCGTGAGGGCGATGTTTTTGATATCCTGTGTGTAGGGGGACACCAATTCACGATTCGCTACGGTTACTATGAGGAAGCGGAACGGGGAGTGACGGATCCGATACCGATCTATCCCTGCTTTGTGGAGAATCCCATGTACACAGAAGACGGACATCCCCTTGTGACAAGGATCCAGGATGCCTGCGAGCATTACCACACCAGTGAAGAAAACGGTGGAGACGGCTGGTGCTCCGACTGTATCCATTGTCACAGCACCCATGAGGAGATCGGGATCTGCCGATGTCCCTACCGGCGAAAATCTAAGCCGCAGCCTGCGGCAATATAAAGCAAGAGATATTTTTTGCACAGGCTTTTTATAACTCAGCTTTTGAAAGCTTGATCATATCTCAGGAGGAACGAAACATGAGAGGAACATATAGTTTTGGTAAAAGACTTCTGGCGTTCATTCTGTCGATCGCTATGGTCATTGCCTATTTCCCCGGTGTGGCGCTGACTGCATCCGCTGCTGACTATAGCGGCAAGGAAGCAGACCCTGCCACCATCAACCGCTGGAAGGCGCTGTTTGGTGAGGATCTTATCACCACAGAGTATGCCGGCGGCGTCTGGACAGATAAATCTGTTTTTGACGATTTCGATGCCTATTTGCAGGAGATCGGCGTATCCCAGCTGCAGGGTCCCACCACCACGATCACAAGCGCGGTGCGGGATATGCTGGACACGGATCCGGAGAATTTCCTGGTAGCTCTGTCTGCCATCGCGGCAAACCAGCAGATCACCGGCTATACCACTACACCTACAGATACCATGCTGGTGCTGGATGTTTCCCAGTCTATGGATAACCAAGGGTATGTGCCCGGTATGATCGACGCGGCGAATACCACCATCCAGACTCTGATGAACGGCAATCAGCATAACCGGGTAGGCGTTGTGCTGTTCAGCGGAAGCAACACGCAGAATAGCAATCAGGGCACCTCCTCGGCAACGGTCCTGCTGCCGCTGGATCACTATACCGCCACAAACGCTGCCGGCACATTCCTGCGCTGCTCCGGCTCAAACGAAACCTCTGTCTATATTGCTGCCGGCGTGGAAAACAGCGACGGTGATACTATGAACAGCAATACTGGCAAAACGACCAATGGCGGTACATATACCCAGAACGGTTTGTACAAGGCATGGGGCGAGTTCTCCCAGCTGACTGCTGCTGATACTGTGATCCCTGAGGGAAAGCCCCAGGCTGGTACCAAGCGGATCCCTGCGGTGGTGCTTATGTCCGACGGACAGCCCACTGTTGGAGATACCACCTACTATGATGTTGGTAATTCCACCCTTGGCGACGGCAGCACGCCTAACAGCGAGGCTGAGGGTGACCGCCTGTCCTTCCTGACCCAGCTGACCGCGGCGTGGATCAAGGCAAAGATCGCCAATAAGTATTCCATTACCAATGAAGAGGTTCGGTTCTATACCCTGGGTCTGAATACTTCTACCAACCGCTATGCTACCGATACACTGAATCCTGCTACCTCTGACAATACACGGCTCGCCAACTATTGGAACAGCTTTATTGATGCCACACCCAACTGGTTAGGGTAGGTCACAGTCCGCAACGGCTACAACGATAGCTATACTATTTACAAGACCAATGATAACATGATCACCTCTGCCGAGCAGAGAGTGTATCCCACCCAGTATTTTGCCGCCAATGATACCGCCAAGCTGGCGGAAGCCTTTGCTGCTATCGCTGAGGACCTGACTGTGGGTACGCCCTATGTCACATTGGTCTCCACTGGTGAGGCAGATCTGGATGGCTATTTGACCTTTGAGGATCAGCTGGGCATCATGATGGAGGTCAAGGATGTCAAGGGTCTGGTCATGGGCGACAGAGTCTTTACCGGCGCGGAGCTGGCAAAGAGCATGAACGAGGGTGACCTGGGTCAGTCCTCCAATCCCAAGGACTACGGTAACGAGTTCGTCCGCACCGTTAAGGAGCGCCTGGGTATCACGGATACCACCGTTGCCCAGAACCTGATCCGCAATGCTTACCATTCCGGACAGCTTAGCTACACCAGTGCCACCGAGTACTCTAACTACATTGGCTGGTATGCCGATGCCGACGGCAACTATGT
>JAZOSG010000239.1:0-6529 GCA_045657005.1 Faecousia sp. | reverse complement strand
GTATTTTTCTGGATGCACAGTGCCACCAGCTGGCCGGAGATCTTATAGGCGCTGCGGAAGGGCAGTCCTTTCTTCACCAGATAGTCTGCAAGGTCGGTGGCGTTGATAAAGCCTGCCTGGGCGGCACGCTTCATATACTGGGTGTTGGCGGTCATGGTGGCGATCATAGGCGCAACGACCCGCAGACACATTTTCACCGTGTCCACCGCGTCAAAGATCCCCTCCTTGTCCTCCTGCATGTCCTTGTTATAGGCAAGAGGCAGACCCTTGAGGGTGGTGAGCAGACCCATCAGGTCGCCAAAGACTCTGCCTGTCTTGCCCCGGACAAGCTCTGCCATGTCGGGGTTTTTCTTCTGGGGCATGATGGACGAGCCGGTGGTGTAGGCATCGCTCAGCTCAATGAATTTGAATTCCCAGGAAGACCACAGGATGATCTCCTCGGAGAACCGGCTAAGATGTACCATCAAAATGGAAATGGCACTGAGCAGCTCTGCGCAGAAGTCCCGGTCGGATACGCCGTCAAGGCTGTTCATACAAATACCGTCAAAGCCCAGCTTTTCAGCTTCAAACCGGCGGTCGGTGTTGTATGTCGTGCCAGCCAGGGCACAGCAGCCGATAGGGGATTGGTTCATCCGCTTGCGGCAGTCTGCAAGCCGGTCCATATCCCGCAGGAGCATCATGGCGTAAGCCATCAGGTGATGGCCAAAGGTAATGGGCTGCGCGCGCTGCAGGTGGGTGTAGCCGGGCATGATGGCGCTCCCATACTGCTCTGCCTTGTCTGTGACAGCAGCGACAAGGGCTTTAATATAGCCGGTAATGGTATCGATCTCGTCCCGGAGATACAGACGGATATCCAGCGCCACCTGATCGTTTCTGGACCTCGCGGTGTGGAGCTTTTTGCCCACATCGCCGATACGCTGGGTCAGCACCTGTTCTACGAACATGTGGATATCCTCGCACTCCATATCGATGGGAAGTACGCCGCTTTCGATGTCCGCAAGGATCTGCTCCAGACCGGCGATCAGCGCCTGGGCGTCTGCGTCGGTGATGATGCCCTGCTCTGCCAGCATGGCGGCGTGCACCATAGAGCCGGTGATGTCATGCTTGTACATCCGGCAGTCAAAGGATATGGAGGAATTGAAGTCGTCTGCGATCTTTTCTACCTGGCCGTCAGTCCGTCCGGCCCACATTTTAGCCATTTTTCGATTCTCCTTAAAACTCGTAATGGGCGGACATGGTGTCCGCCCTTACGGTATCAGTTATGTATGGTCTATCAAAGCTTACCCTGTTCCCGCAGTGCCTGCACCTGGGTGGGCAGACCCCACAGGTTGATGAAGCCCTCAGCCTGCTTCTGGTCGTAGTCGCTTTCGTCGAAGGTGACCAGATTCTCGGAGTACAGAGAGTAGGGGGAGGTGGTGCCGGCAGGAATGATATTGCCCTTGTAGAGCTTGAGCTTAACAGAGCCGGTAACGAACTTGTTGGATTCGTTGGCAAAGGCGGTCAGTGCCTCCTGCAGGGGGGAGTACCACTTGCCGTTGTAGATCAGGTCGGCGTAGTCCACAGCCAGCTTCTGCTTGACATGCAGAGTGTCCTTATCCACGGTCAGCATTTCCAGCTGATTGTGGGCAAAGTACAAAATGGTGCCGCCGGGAGTCTCGTACACGCCCCGATCCTTCATACCGATCAGACGGTTCTCCACGATGTCGATGATACCGATGCCGTTGGCACCGCCCAGCTTGTTGAGCTTTTCGATGATCTTGGAGGCCTTCATCTTCTCGCCGTCAATGGCAACAGGTGCGCCTGCTTCAAAATCGATGGTCACATAGGTGGGCTCGTCGGGTGCCTGCATGGGGGACACGCCCATTTCCAGGAAGCCGGGCTTGTCGTACTGGGGCTCGTTGGCAGGATCCTCCAGATCCAGACCCTCATGGCTTAAGTGCCACAGGTTCTTATCCTTGGAGTAGTTGGTCTCACGGCTGATCTTCAGGGGCACATTGTGCGCCTCTGCGTAGTCGATCTCCTCGTCACGGGACTTGATATCCCACTCACGCCAGGGGGCAATGATCTTCATTTCGGGGGCAAACCGCTTGATCGCCAGTTCAAAACGGACCTGGTCGTTACCCTTGCCGGTAGCACCGTGGCAGATGGCGTGAGCGCCCTCGGCGATGGCGATCTCAGCCAGCTTCTTGCCGATGACAGGACGGGCAAAAGCAGTACCCAGCAGGTATGTCTCATACTTGGCATCCATTTTCAGTGCCGGAATGATGATATCATCCACCATCTCATCTACCAGGTCTGCCACGATCAGCTTGGAAGCGCCGGTTTTGATCGCCTTTTCTTCCAGACCCTCCAGTTCGTCAGCCTGACCCACATTGCCGGCCACGGCGATGATCTCACAGTTGTTGTAGTTTTCCTTCAGCCAGGGGATGATGATGGAAGTGTCCAGACCGCCGGAGTAGGCCAGGACGACCTTTTTAATGTTTTCGTTGCTCATAGTAAGTAGCCTCCCGAGAAAATATTCTTAATATGCCATGGATTATACACCTATATTCGGAAAATGTCAACAATTTATGCATAAATATCCATCATTTGTGAGAAATCCACACATAACCGCGCTTTACTTTAATTAAATTAGACAATATGCCTGTGATAAACCAAATACATGGCTGCATCCTTGGATACAGCCATGTATTTTTATTCATTATATGCACTATGATCATTCAGATCCTGTTCTGCCGGAACGATAAACAGGAATTTACCGCAGCATCCGGTTTTCTTTGCTCATGATCGGGGTAATGTCCATCAGGTCAAGCTTCGGCTCGTCGGTGGAATTGATGTAAGCCTCAATGTCCGCAAAGATCTGCATAAACACAGATTGGTTGCGCATCATGGCGCCGCGCTGCACCCAAGGTTCCTTCACCTGCTCGCAGCGCAGCATCAGGGCAAGACGGGCTTCCTTGCGAGCCTTGGCAATGGGGGCGATCTTCTTTTGATCGCCCTTTTGGATCAGATCGTAGATCTTTAAAAATGCCAGCCAGTCCTCCATCAGGGTCGTATAGTTCTGACATTCATATGCCATACGGCGCGCCATATCCTGATCGCAGCCGGGGGTGACGGCGGCTTCTTCAAAGATCGCCAGCGCCTCTTTGGCCATGGCGTTGATGCTGTAGATAGCGCGCTCATGATCGAAGCGGAACGGCAGTATCAGCTCCAGTGCCCGACCGGGGAAGTGACGGGGGAAGGGCTGATCGGGCTTGTAGTAGCAATAGGTATAGTAACTCAGGCGGTCACGAACAACAGCGCGGTTGGACAGGATCGTTGCCAGAGGATTCTCCGGATCCCGGACTTCCTTGCGCTGCTCGTTCATCCACTGGATCAGCTTGTACGCGTGCTGCACCTCCTCTGCCATAGGACCAAAGTGCCGTTGCACATAACGGGCTACGATATCTTCTATCTGCCCGGCAGCTTTGTAGTTCCAGCACAGATCGGTGTGGCATTCGTGCATCAGGTCATAACTCTTGTCCCACATGGCATAGCTGTAAAGACCTTCGGCAAGCTTCGTGCTGTGCATCATATCTGCCTGCCACTTGATGTTGACCAGCGGCGTGGTGAGAATATCCCAGATATAGTAGCCGTTCCAGGGGCAGAAGAGACTTCTCAGTCCCAGCTCGTCCGGCTGCAGGCTGTAGATGACGGTGGTGGGCAGATCGGTGTAGCGCCACCAGTCCATCAACAGCACATCGGCAACACCATACTCGGCAACCTTTTCCATCATCCGCTTGCCGATGTTTTCGCCCAGCTGGCTCTTTTCCCGGACGAACATATCGTTTGCCATCATAATGGACCGCATGCCCTTTTCCTTCAGGTGACGGATAATCTTGAAGGCGTGGTCGAAGAAGATGTCGGCTTTATCCTTCTGGCGGCACTTTTCGCACTGGCACCAGGCAGACAGCTTCTTTTCAGGCATCTCGGCGTTGGCACCGAACTGATCCCAAACTTCGTCCAGCATGATGTTAAAGGTGGTAATGCCGTTGGGCAGCAGGTAATTGTCGATTACCTGATCGTAAAAGCTAAACAGCAGCTTATAGGTTTCTTCGGAGGAGGTGCAGAAGCCGGTTTTGGTGGGGTTGCCTTCTGCGTCCTTGGGAGAGACCTCCGGCAGCTGTGCCGGGAATAGGGTGTTATGACCGAAGGAGTTGATGCCGGGGATCACATCGATGCCCCGATTCTTGGCGTAAACCACTACCTCGCCGAAGAAATCGTCCCGGAACATGGGAGGCAGCGTTTCGTAGTTATACCACTTACCCTCGGTGGGGGAGTAATATTTGACCGTTTGAGGGGTCTTCAGCTGGGGATAGTCCTTAAGCGGCGTGTACAGGTACTCGGCAACCTTGCCGTCGTACTGCACCACCCAGCAGCCGTACAGGGAGATGCAGACCCGGTTGAATTTTTTGCTTGCCAGGTCGTCGATAAGATCAAACCAGTCCTGCTTTTCCATCACATTGGAGCCGTAGCGGCTCTCTTCCTTCATGCCGCGGAAGGGGTAGTCGGGCCAGTCCAAAACCTCCACTGCAGACAGCTCCAGACCGAAGCTGTCCCATTTGCACATCTGCTTGAAAGAGACCACACCGTAGAAAAGGCCGCTTGCGCCGTAGCCGGTGATGGTGATGCCATCTGCATTGACCAGGATGCGGTAGCCCTCGTTTTCGCTTTTGACAGCCTTGGGAGGCTTGGCAAGCTTCAAGGTCACGGGAATGCCATCATCGCTGAGGCAGTCATTGCCGCACTTGCTTTCCAGATAAGCCTTCATGTCCTCCACAGCGGTTGCTGCCGGACCCTTGACGGACTTGGGAGCGGTGAAGCGGAAACGGCTGCCGGAAGTCAGCTTCAGGCTGCCGCCCTTGGCAGCGGTGACTTTCTGGGGAACAGGCTGGATATTTACGCGAATGTCCTCGATGGTGCACATATGGTACTACCTCCTTTTGTAGTTGTTTTCATTATAGCGCCCTATATGCCAAAAGTCTTTCGAGTTTTTGGTAGAAAGTATCGAATTCTTGGTGTGTTTTTTTTCACCACGGTAAAAAGCTGCGGCTGCCAAATATAGAAAACTTGAAAATAATACCGAAATGTGCTAAGATTTCCGTAAGGAAAATTGCGAAATCTTGAACACAGAGGTAAAGGCTATGCACAATCCTGATTTTTCTCTTTCCAGATTTGGTGCGTTTGACTCTCCGATCGTCAAGTCGGATGAGCTCATCGGAAAAGAGCGGGTGATCGCCGCTTATGAGTTTGAATTCTATACCCAGGACAGTCAGGGCGGCTTAAAAAATGACGGCGTCTTTTATCCCGGCCGGAAAGGCGGCTGCACTCTGGCAAAGCCGGGGCAGGTGCAGCAAACTGTGCGGCCCAACCGGGGCTATTTTATGAACATCGTGACCCAGGATCCGGAGCTATGCGATATGCTGGATCATCTGCCTAACTTTTTTATTCTGTGGAACATGAGCGCGGTGGTCAAGCTGATCAATGAAATGATCGCCATGGAGGAGCAGGACAGCCTGGTGGGGCGGATGCAGCTGCACAGCTGTGCTTGCCGGATCCTGGCACTGCTGAGCCAGTACCGCCAGGGCCCCAAAAAGGCAGACAGCGGTGTTTATCAGCACCGGAAGAGCCTTCTGATGGCGGACAAATACATAAGAGAGCACCTGGCTGAGGAGCTGACCCTCCATAAGCTTGCCCAGCTGTGCAATCTGGATCCTACCTACTTTCATAAACTCTACACCGCTGCCTTTGGCAAGACACCTGCTCAGCGGATCCTGGGCTTCCGGATCGCGGCGGCGAAGACGGGACTTCTGGAGCAAAAGGTGACCCTGGGAGAGCTGGCAGGCAAGTGCGGCTTTTCTTCCCAGACCTATTTCTGCTATAAATTCAAGCAGGTCACGGGTATGACACCCCTGCAGTACCGCAGCTATATGCTCAACCGCTCCAAAAACTAATTTTTTAGCGAAAAGCCTTGCAACTTACTTCCATTGATGGTAATATATTCTGGAAGCGTGTGGCTTGATGTCACATAAAATTACGAAGGAGGCAAATCATGACGCTCAGTGAAAAGAAGCAATTGCAAATCACTGCCTGCAAGGTCCGCATGGGTGTGATCGAATCCACCTACGGTGCCAAGGCAGGACATCCCGGCGGCAGCCTTTCTGCCGCAGAGGTCTTTACATATCTGTACTTCAAGGAGATGAACATCGATCCTAAGAATCCCAAGTGGGAGGATCGGGACCGTTTCGTTCTTTCCAAGGGTCACACCACCCCCGGTCTGTACGCTACCCTGGCAAACCGTGGCTTCTTCCCGGTGGAGGATCTTCCCACCTTCCGTCACATCGACAGCTACCTGCAGGGTCACCCCAATATGAATACCGTTCCCGGTGTGGATATGTCTACCGGCTCTCTGGGTCAAGGTGTTTCCACCGCTGTGGGCATGGCGATCGCTGCCAAGCACACCGGCAAGCAGAACCGCGTCTACTCCCTG
>JAZOSG010000238.1:0-8021 GCA_045657005.1 Faecousia sp. | reverse complement strand
CCGAGCTGCAGGAAGTTGTAGACTTTCTGCGCAATCCCCAGAAGTTCACAGATATGGGCGCCAAGATTCCCCACGGCATTCTGCTGTCCGGTGCCCCCGGTACCGGTAAGACCATGCTGGCTAAGGCGGTTGCCGGTGAAGCCGGTGTCCAGTTCCTGTCCATCTCCGGTTCCGATTTTATGGAGATGTATGTGGGCGTGGGCGCCAGCCGTGTCCGGGACCTGTTCGACCAGGCAAAGGCCATTGCGCCCTCCATCATTTTCATCGATGAGATCGACGCTGTGGGCCGCAAGCGCGGCTCTGGTCTTGGCGGTGGTCACGATGAGCGTGAGCAGACGCTGAACCAGCTGCTGGTGGAGATGGACGGCTTCGGCAAGACCGAGGGTGTCATCGTTCTGGCAGCGACCAACCGCGTGGACATTCTGGATCCGGCGTTGCTGCGTCCTGGTCGTTTTGACCGGCAGATCCATGTGGGCGCACCGGATGCCAAGGGGCGCGAGGATATCCTGAAGGTGCACGCCAAGGGCAGGCGCCTGGATGATTCCGTTGACTTGAAGACCATTGCCCTGGCAACCTCCGGGTTTACCGGTGCGGACCTGAGCAATCTTTTGAATGAAGCTGCCATTATGGCAGCCCGGGAGGATCGTCCTGCCCTGAATATGCACGATGTAAACGATGCCATGATGAAGATTCTGGCAGGACCGGAAAAGCGCAGCCGAGTGCGGCTACAGAGGGATCTGCGACTGACGGCGATCCATGAGGCTGGACACGCAGTCGCGATGTATAGCCTGCCTACCCATGACCCTGTCCATCAGATCTCTATCGTCCCCAGAGGTGATGCACTGGGTCTTACCTGGACGCAGCCTATGGAGGACAGTACGCATGTGACCCGTAATGAGATGTTTGAGCGGATCGTTGGTCTTTTGGGCGGCAGAGTGGCAGAGGCATTGTTCCTCAATGATATTTCCACCGGCGCATCCAATGACATCGACCGAGCATCCAAGCTTGCCCGGGATATGGTAGCGCGGTACGGTATGTGCGAAACGCTGGGTACGGTCTCCTATACAGGCGGTGACGAGCTGTTTATCGGCAGAGATTACCAAAGCACCAAGAGTTATTCTGAAAAGGTTGCCGGAACTATCGATGATGAGGTCAAAGCGGTGATCGACCAGGCGTATGCTAAGTGCAGCCAGATCCTGCAAAGGGATGCGGATAAGCTCCATGCTGTAGTTGATTTCCTGCTGGAAAATGAGACCATGTCCGGTGTCCAGTTTGCCCAGTGCATGGCTGGGGAGGAGATCTCGCAAGCCACAGAAACTTCTTTGCTTGATGCATACAGACCGGAACAGGAATCCTAAATATGACAGCTGTCGACGCCAAAGCGCCGACAGCTGTTTTTTTATAGTGCGTAAAGCATGATCGACAGGAACTGCAAAAGACTTCCCAGAACGACAAAGATATGAAAAACGCTGTGCATCCACCGAACCCTTGAACCGATGCCAAATAGTATCGCACCGATGGTGTAGACGATACCGCCGGACAGAAGGAGCAGAAAACCGGGAGTACCCAGAACAGCCATTGCCTGGGGCAAAAAGAAGATAATACCCCAGCCCATACCGATATAACAGATCATAGAAAACACCTTAAATTTTTTGAGGTCTATGGCAGTCAGCGTGGCAGCCAGAAGCCCAAGTCCCCACTCAAAGGCCAGAAGCCCCCAACCAAGGGCAGGAGATACTGGGACGAAGGCGGAGAGCATGATGGGCGTGTAGGTTCCGGCAATCAGAAAATAGATGGTGCAGTGATCGATGATCTGCATGACCTTCTTACCGGTACCGGGACGCAGTCCGTGGTAGATGCTGGATACGGTGTACAGTGCGATCATGGTGATCCCGTAGATCACAGAGCCGATGATCCCCAATATATTTTTCGTATGCACAGCTTTGCCGGTGCATAGGCACAGTACCAAAATGCCCAGACCACCGCCAACAATGTGGGTGACCATATTCATGATCTCCTCACCCTTGGAGTAAGCAGGCAGCTGTCTTTGAGAGAGCTTTGTTCGATGTTTCATAGTATTACCGCCTTGGTTTTGATGCTGTTATCATACGCCTTTCACCCGGTAGAGTCATCCTCTGGAAAAAATTCGGCGTCTCTCGTTGGTAGATTGAAATGTCTACCAACAGTGGAGTTGTGCATAATGCACAAAAACTGAGCTTAAAATTTGGCGGATTAACAGCTTGTTTACAATAAATTTTCATCCTGCAATCAGAAATCTATGCTATAATAATAATGGTGGCAGGAAACCGCCAATGCAGCGCAGTAAAGGAGCGACTATGAATAATATCCTGTTTTTTCTGACCCCGAAGGCAATGTGCGCCTTCGTCTACGATGATTATACAGTCCGACAGGCACTTGAGAAGATGGAATCCGCAGGCTATGCGGCACTGCCGATTTTAAACAAACGGGGAGAGTACCGTGGAACACTGACAGAGGGTGACATTTTGTGGGCACTGAAAAATATGTGTTACATGGATATGCGCCAGGCAGAAGCACGCAAGATCATGGAGATCACCAGACGCAGAGATAACATCCCTGTCCGGGTAACCACCAGCATGTACGATCTGGTGCAGCGGGCAAGTACCCAGAACTTTGTTCCGGTGGTGGACGATAAAGACGCGTTCATCGGTATCGTAACACGGGGCTCGATCATCAAGTATTGCAACCAGCAGCTGTTCCCGGAGGATTGATGTACATACCGCCGCTCATTCGAGCGGCGGTTTTAGTTGCAATCCAGGTGAGAATCTGTTAAAATGTATGTAGCTATATCCTGGAGGGAAATTATGGACGACGAAAAGCTGAAAAAGCAAATTGGAGCAAATATCGCTTCCTATCGCAAGCGCCTTGGCTTGACCCAGGCAGGCTTGGCGGAGAAGCTGAATTATTCGGACAAGGCAGTGTCGAAATGGGAGCGCGGAGAGTCTGCACCGGATGTTCAGACCCTGGTGCAGCTGGCAGAGCTGTATGATGTGACCGTCAACGATCTGCTTGTAGATCCCAACGAACTGCCGGAGAATCCCGGTGCTGTGGAACGGGTCATGGGCAAAGCAGTGGAGAAGACCTTGAAGCGCAAAGCGGACAAGAAGATCATTTTGATGCTGTCGTCACTGCTGGTTTGGTTTGTGGCGCTGCTGATATTTGTGGTGCTGTCCTCGCTGGAGCTGCCGAAAAGCTGGATCGCTTTTATCTACGCGATCCCTATTGATGCCATTGTTATGCTAAGCCTTCGCTCGGCGTGGAAGGATTTTCGCTGGAATCAGGCACTGATCAGCTTGATCGTGTGGGGAAGCTTGCTGAGCATCCACATGTCGCTACTTGTGTTCCTGCAGATAAACCTTTGGCGGATATTCCTGCTGGGAATTCCGGGACAGATCGCAATCTTTCTGTGGTTTAGGCTGTACCGCAAGGCGCCCAAGGAGGGGACCAATGGATAAAAAAGCGCTGCGCAAGGAGATCCGGGAGAGGAAACGGGCAATGACCGAGCAGCAGATCGTCGAAGCAAGCCGACGGCTGGGTGAGCTGTTTGCGGCAACGGAGCAGTACCGTAATGCAAAGACAGTCTACGGCTATATGCCCTATAATCAGGAGGTGCGCACGGTGCCTATTTTGGAACGCGCCCTTGCTGACGGTAAGCGTGTAGCAGTACCCAAGGTCTATGGTGATGAGATGCGGTTTATCTACATGACTGACCTGACCCGTGTAGAAAAGAGCGATATGGGCATCCCTGAGCCTGTGGCGGACGAGCCTGTGGCAGATGACCCTACAGCACTGGTGCTGATGCCGGGACTGGCGTTCGATGCCCAAGGGCATCGCATCGGCTACGGCGGCGGTTTTTACGATAAATTTTTGGCGGCAGAGCCAAACCACCCCACGGTGGCCCTTTGTTATGGTTTTCAGCTACTGCCATCCCTTGAGACAGAAGAATTCGACATCCCGGTGGACTGTGTTCTCTGGGTTTAAGAGGATAGAATATGCACATACCGAAAGGAACGACTGCCCAGCTGGAGCTGGTGACTTTTCAACAGGCGCTGGCAGCAGCCAATACCCCTAGCCCCGACTATGATATCAATAAGTGGATCTATGCGCCGAACTTCTACTCCGAGTACCGGTACATTTTGGGAACCCGTGGGAAGAATCCGCTGATCTGCATTGGGATCAACCCCTCTACCGCGCGACCGGACGATTTGGACAATACTCTGAAATCTGTGGAACGGATCGCTCTGGGCAACGGATTTGACAGCTTTATCATGTTTAATGTCTACGCCCAGCGTGCGACAGACCCGGACGCTATGGAGCGCCGATGTAACCGTGCGCTGCACAGGGAAAATCTGGAAGCCTTTCGCTATGTGCTGTCCATCTCCTCAAGACCTGCGGTCTGGGCAGCTTGGGGAACGATCATTGAAAAACGGGATTATCTTTCGGACTGCCTTCGGGATATGCTGAAAGCAGGGGAGGAATACGGCGCAAGCTGGTACTGCGCGGGAAGCGTGAGCAAGAAGGGCCATCCCCATCACCCTCTGTACCTGCGTAAGGACGAGAAGATAAAACCCTTTGATGTGAAAGCATACTTGGATAAATTGGGAGAATGATATGCTCTGCAGTGAATGTGATACCTGCTGGTATTATGATTATGACGAAGAATATGAAGAGTATTACTGCATGATGGATCTGGACGAGGACGAGGCCTATCGTATCCTGACCTCGCGGAATGATCACTGCCCCTATTATCGCCAGGGCGACGACTATACTTTGGCAAGGAGACAGTAAGATGAAGCGATTTCTTATTTTGACACTGCTGATGCTTACTTTGGCAGGCTGTACTGCCGAAAATACAGACCCTTCTGATATGGAAACCGCTGATGCTGCCGGTGAAACGGAGAACCAGGGGCTTTATGTCTCCGGCAGTGTGGTAGAGCAGCAGTCAGGCGGTGCGGTGCGGTTGTATGACCTGCCCCAAAATGAATATCTGTGGTTGTCGAGTATCGGCGATAAGCTTTTGCTTGCCTCTCAGGGGGATACGGCAAAGCTGACGGTGCTGACCGGTGTGGATTGTGTCCAGACTGCTGAGATCGAGTTGCCCGGACTGCTGCTTTCCGGCAGCGTGCAGGCTACATACAGCGGATTTATCTATTACGATCAGGAGCAGAAACAAGCGGTGATCCTGGATCCCCAATTACAGGAGACTGGTCGGATCGATCTACCGGATGCCCAGGGGCAGCCTCTTTTTTCTTCGGACGGCGGTGAGATATTCTACTGCACCGGGCAGGATATCCGGGGGCTTGAGATCGAAAGAAATATCTCCCGGCTGATTAAATCCCATAGCTTTTCAGATTTAAGCCTTGAAAAGTGCTATTTTGACGGAAAACTGATTTCCTGCCGGGCTACCGATGCCCAGGGAAATGTCAATACCATTTATGTTTCCACCCAAACAGGGCAGACCATGCGTAAGGACGATAATATTACCGCCCTGTACACCTATGAAAACAATTATCTGGCGCTGCGTTTGGATAGCGTGGTTCGCCAACAGATCGTCGGTACGATGGATGGTCCTGCGCAGCAGTGCAATGTCAGCGATCCCTACATGACCTCAGCGCTGGCTCTTGGCGGCGTGGTAAGCTACAGTGTCGGAGAGGGCGGTCTGCTGCAAATGTCCTTCCTTGACCTGACTACCGGGAAAAAGACCGCAGGTGTTTCCCTTGACGGCATGGGTGCGCCCCAGGCGTTTCTGGCAGACAGATGGTCGGGCTGCCTGTGGTTTCTGGCAGCAGACCCCTTTAGCGGTGATCAGGCGCTGTTCCGCTGGGATGTGAAGGCATCCGCGGTGGAAGAGGAGAATACCTATATCGGCACACTGTATACTGCGGCAGCTCCGGATGAAGCCGGGCTGGATGCCTGCAGTGACCGGGCAGCCGCTATCAATAAGACCCACGGCGTCCGTGTCCGTATCTGGAATGAGGCGGTGAAAACCCCCGGTGCGTATACACTGGAAGCGGAATTTCAAACCGCTGCGATCAATAAGGCGCTGGATCAGCTGGAATCTGTATTGGCTGAATTCCCCAAGAATTTCCTGCTCAAGAGTATTCCCAGCAGGATTCGGATCTGCATCGTCCGCAGCGTAAATGGCGAGGAAGCAGCGGCGCAATACTGGGATGAAAATGATGCCTTCATCGTCCTGTCCGCAGGCGGCGATATCCGAACGGATTTCTTAAAGGGTCTTGGCTATGTGGTGGACAGCCATGTGCTGGGCAACAGCTCCAAGTACGATGCTTGGAACAGCCTGAACCCGGAGGGGTTTGTCTACGGGCAGGAGAAAAATGATGCCTATTTGACCGGTGAAACAAGAGCCTTTGTCGATGAAACTGCCATGACCTCCGCCCTTGAGGATCGCAGTCGCATCCTCTGGCAGGCAATGCAGCCGGAGAATGGGGAACTGTTCCAGTCAGAGCTCATGCAGAAAAAGCTTCTGCTTATTTGCCAGGGGATCCGTGATGCCTGGAATCTGGAACGAAAGGCAGAAACTTACCCATGGGAGCAATACCTGACCCAATCCATCGCCTATCAAAAATGATCAATGAGGATATCTCGCTGAGGCGGAGATCTCCAAGTTTGAATCGTGGGGCACCCCTCCTGAGTGCCCGAAACAAAAAATCGGCACACTTTGTGCCGATTTTTTCTGTTATTGGTGTCCCTACATATATTTTTTTAGACAAGCTCTACTCGTCCTCGCTGCAAAGCCACTCCATGGTCACACCCAGTGCTTTTGCCAGCGCTTTCAGCTCGCCGTCCACCACATGCCGCTGATTCTTCTCTATTCTGGAAATGATGATTGGGGTGAAGTCCATTCCCATCAAATTAAGCTCTCTTGCAAGATCGTCCTGGGTAAACGGCGGCTTGTGCATAGCCCGTGCAAGCCGCACCCTTGCACCGCATATATTACCTTCGATTATAAATCTTCTTAAAGCCATATTAGTCTCTCCATTAACTAAAATAGATATTGAATATCTTTTTAGTTGATTTTATATTATTATGCGATATAATTATGCATACTTAGGAAAGAAAATATCTTAAGAATATATTATCTAATTTTTATGGAGGTAAAAATATGGTATATACCCCAGAGGAAAAGAGAAAAATGGATAATGTTCTGGCTGTGTTTGCAGAATATACCGCAAGACACACCGGATTTGATGTTGCTTATTCAGACAAAACAGGGTATGTCCGATTGATCACAGATGCATGCGCAGATCACTGTTTCTTTGCAATCACCGGTTTTGATGATCTGATGGATATGTTTTGCATGGAGATCGTGTCCGAAGAGGTGGAGCGTCAGTTTAGAAAGAATAAAAATCTGGAAAATTGGGATGTAGACTATGACAGTATCCGTCTTCGGATACAGGGCTATATAGGCAGATTAGAAGAAGCCTATCAGGCACAGGCTGCGAAAGTGGCAGATAAATATATTCTTGAGAGAGGATTGAGCCCATACCTTCCATAAAAGAAGTGGCTCCTGCAAATGCAGGAGCCACAATTGTATCGGGGTGAATTACTTCAAAGATTCCTCAACAGCAACAGCAACGCTAACGGTCATACCGACCATCGGGTTGTTGCCTGCGCCCAGGAAGCCCATCATTTCCACATGGGCAGGGACGGAGGAAGAGCCGGCGAACTGTGCATCGCCATGCATACGGCCCATGGTATCGGTCATGCCGTAGGAAGCAGGACCTGCAGCCATGTTATCGGGATGCAGGGTGCGGCCGGTGCCGCCGCCGGAAGCAACAGAGAAGTACTTCTTGCCCTGCTCCATGCACTCCTTCTTGTAGGTGCCGGCAACAGGATGCTGGAAGCGGGTGGGGTTGGTGGAGTTACCGGTGATGGAAACATCAACACCCTCATAACGCATAACCGCAACGCCCTCACGGACATCGTCACAGCCGTAGCAGTTAACGGCAGCGCGCTCGCCG
>JAZOSG010000237.1:0-7814 GCA_045657005.1 Faecousia sp. | reverse complement strand
ACCCGGCTGCGTCCTGCCTTGGTGCAGCTGAAATGCGATTGGACAGGGGTCGCAGCGCTAAAAGGTGTTCGTGCCAACTGCCATGTTCGGATTCTCTGCGATGGCAGCCTTTTTGCCGAGAGCTCCGGTGAACTTCAGTTTACAGACTACGGTCTGTCCGGGCCTGTGATTTTCGAGGTATCCAGAGACGCATGCTATGGCTCCGGCGCGTGGACAGCACGCCTGGACTTTTTGCCGGAATATCCGGAAGATACGCTGCTGCAGGAACTGCAGCGCCGCAGAAAAACCAACCTGTCTACAGATGAACTGCTTACCGGTGTTCTGCATAATCGCCTAGGTAGAGTGTTGACAAAGATCGCCGGCATCAAGGGAAACCAGCCTGTGGCTGATCTGACGGATAGCCAGCTGCAGGCGGTTGTCACAGCTTCCAAGTCTTTGGAGCTGCCGCTGACTGAGCCAATGGGCATGGAAAGCGCACAGGTAACAGCAGGCGGTGTTTTGACAGATGGATTCGATCCTTGCACCATGGAGAGCAGACTGGTTCCCGGGTTGTACGCCTGCGGTGAAGTCTTGGATATCGACGGAGACTGTGGTGGCTTTAATTTGCAATGGGCATGGAGCTCAGGTAGACTGGCAGGCATAAATGCCGGAAAGGAAACAAAATGATCCGTTTGCGTGAAATACCCATGCCCCCGGAGCACAGTGTAGCCCAACTACCCTTCGAAGCAGCAAAGCTGCTGAAAATATCTCCCTCTAAGATAAAGCAACTGAAACTGGTGCGTAGGAGTGTGGATGCCCGGAAAAAGCCTGATGTGCGTATCGTCTATACTATTGACATCCGGGTAGACGGCAGTGAGCAGAAGATCCTTAAGCAGTCCGGTTGTAAACGGGCATCGCTCGCCCCGGTGTCTTACTATAAAATTCCCAAAGTAACGGCAGTGCCAGGAAAGCGTCCGGTGGTGGTAGGGTTTGGTCCTGCCGGTATGTTTGCCGCGCTTGTGTTGGCGCTTGCTGGGCTGCGTCCGTTGGTTCTTGAAAGGGGAGAGGATGCATTGACCCGGCATAAGAAGGTCGAGCACTTTTTTGCTACCGGTGAGTTGGATACCCAAAGTAATGTCCAATTCGGCGAGGGCGGTGCAGGTACTTTTTCTGACGGAAAGCTAAACACTGGAGTTAACAATCCCCGGATCGGCTGGATCCTGGAGCAGTTTGTGGCAGCAGGCGCGGCAGAGGATATCCTCTTCGATGCTAAGCCCCATGTTGGTACGGATGTATTGCTGACAGTAGTGCAGAATATCCGTAACCGAATTATTTCTTTGGGAGGCCAGGTGTGTTTTAACAGCCAGGTGACAGGGATCCGACAGGAAAATGGGAAGCTGACCGGGCTGGAGGTGGATGGTGAGTTTATTGACTGCGACCGGGTGATCCTAGCTATCGGTCACAGCGCTCGGGATACCTTTGCTATGCTGCAAAACGCAGAGATCACCATGGAGCCAAAGCCATTTTCTATGGGGGTTCGTATTGAGCATCAGCAGAAGAATATTGATTTTGCCCAGTATGCTAAGCATGACCCGGTGCTTCCACCGGCAGATTATAAGCTTGTAAAGCATTTGGACAATGAAACCGTCTACACCTTTTGCATGTGCCCCGGCGGCTATGTGGTGGCTGCTGCCTCTGAAGAGGGGCGTGTTGTCACCAATGGCATGAGTTACGCTGATCGCGGCGGTGAAAATGCCAATGCAGCCTTGCTTGTAACCTTGAACCCCCGGGATTTTCCTTATGAGGGTCCCTTGGGTGGTGTTTTGTGGCAGCAAAGTATTGAAGAAGCTGCATTTTTGGCAGCCGGCAGCAATTATAAAGCCCCTGCGCAGACAGTAGGCGATTTCCTTGCAAGTCGACCCAGCGTGGGTGCCGGGTCTGTACAGCCTACCTATCGCCCAGGAGTGACCTGGTGTGACCTACACACGGTGCTTCCTGAGAAGATCACCAATGCTTTGGAAAAAGCGATTCCTATGCTCAATGGTAACCTGAAAGGTTTCGCAGATCCCGATGCGGTACTTACTGCACCTGAAACACGGAGCTCGTCCCCGGTGCGTATTCTCCGGGATGATACCAAACAGTCTGTTGCACTGCAGGGCCTGTATCCGGCAGGTGAGGGAGCCGGCTATGCCGGTGGGATCATGTCTGCCGCCATTGACGGAATTCTCTGTGCTGAAGCATTGCTGGGCTCTAATGATTAAATATCAAAGTGTATGGAAATTCTTGCTTTTTGTTTTTCTGTAGTATATAATGCAATTATGCTACATGAGGAGGTAGATTTTATGAGGATCAAGCGACTTTTTGCGGCGTTTTTAGCATTTTCTATCATTCTTTCCATTTTGCTATCCGGATGTGGTGTAACGCCGGAGTCTGCTGAAGGTACATTTAATACCCAGGTAGACAGCAAGCAAGTGATCTCATCCCGTTCTCCAGGGAATAATGAAACCGTTTCCCTTGTCAACAGTGAGGTTGAAAAATTTTTGAAAGGGTATGCCCTTGGAAAAGGTCTTTCTGCCGCTGAGAAACGAACAGAGGATGCTGCAGCCAATATTCCTGTCACTTTGTCCTGGGAGTGCGACAAGGATAATACTGGTTACACCGTGATCTATACTACAAAGCAGGATTTTTTCGATGCGGTAAGTATTGAAACTGAGGAACCTACTGTCCAGCTGGAAGATCTGTTTGTGTCCACCCTTTACTATTGGCAGGTCGTTACCCACACAGAAAAGAAGGACTATTATTCCACGGTATTCTGCTTCAAAACAGCGGATACACCGCGCTTGATCTCCCTTGAGGGAGTGACCAACACCCGTGATGTAGGCGGTTATTTGACTGTTGACGGACAGTACCGTTTTAAGCAGGGGATGGTTTACCGGGGAGCGAAGTTAAACAGTATCTCCGATGAAGGTGTTGCTAAAGCCCTGGAGGTATATAAGATCAAAACGGATTTTGATCTGCGCCGTACTACCGATAATGGCTACAGCGATATAACACCCCTTGGTGAGACTGTGGAACATGTCAATATTTCCGTTATTGACTACACCGGCGCATTCTCTTATCAGGAAGAAATGCGGCAGGCCATCGCTCTATGCGCGCAGGAAGAAATTTATCCTATCTATGTCCACTGCTCTGCAGGTCGCGACAGAACCGGTACGATGCTGTTTATTCTTGGCGCATTGCTGGGGGTTCCCGAGGATGCGCTTTATGCGGATTATGAGCTTACTTATTTGTCGGCAAATACTTATGCACCCGGCGATACTACCGGACATGAATCCTTCCTGAAGTTCCTGGAGCTGTTTAATCAGTGTGAAGGAGATACCGTTCAGGCAAAGGCTGAGGGCTATTGCAAGAGCATTGGCGTTACACAGGAGCAGATCCAGGCGATCCGTTCCATCCTGCTGGAGGAAGCCCAATAATTAGAAATGACGGCTGCAAAGCCTTCATTTTTGTTTCAAAAATATGGTAAAACCGTTACCAGAATGATGACTTGAAATCCCAAGATCATCGGAATTCCGATTGAGAATTTAGGATGTTTAGTCTTGTGCCGTATTCCGTACATTCCCAAGAGACTTCCCAAACTTCCTCCCAGAACAGCCACGCCGATCAGTGTTGCCTCAGGAATACGCCAAAGATTTTTCTTTGCTTTGTACTTGTCTGCAAGCATAAGCACAAAGCTGGCTGCATTGATTATTAACAGGTAAACAAGCAGTGGCTTCATTTGAAGCTCCTTTCTGGGGGGATATGTGTGAAAAAATGTTGGCTTATATTGGTACTGGCAGTGTTTTTGACCGGCTGCGGCGCACAGGAGACTTTTGAAACAGTGTCCGATATCTATGACGCACCGGCGATGGCACAGATGCGTCAATTAGAGATCGCCCTTCCAAAGGAAGCGGCGGTGCCGTCCATGGAAAATGAGGATGCCGGCAAGATCTATCTGTGCAACGGATATACCCTGACTGTACAGACGCTGGCAGGGGGCGACCTGGATAGGACGATGCGAAAGCTCACCGGGTTTGGCAGGGAGCAGTTAACGGTGATGGAGACCCAGGTGGAGGGAATCGATCGTTATGCTTGCGTCTGGAGTGCTGCCGGGGAAGGCGGCGACCAGATCGGCAGAGTGGTGATCCTGGATGATGGCAGTTACCATTATGCGGTGACCGTCATGGCAGATTCCGCTTCTGCCGGGGAACTGGCAGAAATCTGGCAGGAGATCCTGAAATCGGCAAAGCTCAGCAGTACTGATTGAGCGCCTCCTGGCACAGCTGCTTACACTGTTCCACCACGGAAGCTGGGTACAGCACCTGAGCCTTGTTACCGAAACCGATGACCCAGCTCAGAAACATGGGAGAGACTGCCACCCGGACGGTGAAATTAAAGTGTTCCGCACCGTCAGGGATCAGCATGGTATCCTTGCCGAAACGGTCAATAACCACGTTGATCAGGCTCTTATGAAACCGCAGTTTTACATCCACCGCATCTCCGGCAAACATCTGGAACAGTCGGTTGGCGTGTTCCATAAGCGCCTTGCCGGTCAGTTCCGGGCAAGGGATTCGGCTTTGTTCGCACAGTCGGATATCAGTCATCCGGTCGACCCTGTAGGAAGTAATACCGTGGCGCTGGGAATATGCAAGTAAATAACAGTTCTCATTATCCTGGCAAAGTCCATAGGGGCTTGCCAGGTATTCTTTTTCCCGATACTGGCGCTGTCCGCCCAGATCCCAGTCAAAGTAGCGGAAACAGATCTGCTTGTTTTGGGCAATGGCATCCTGAATGGTATCGACACTGTAGTAAATAGTCTCATTCATACTCTTGACCCGTCCGGAAACCAGCACATTGCGCCGCATCAGATTTGCGTCATGCTCATTGCACTGGTCACAGAGCTTCTCGATCAGTTCCCGGGATTTCTTTTCTGTCAGATATCGGCTGGACTGAACGGCATCAATGAGCAGTTTCAGTTCCGGCAATTCAAAATTCCGGGATGCAATATAATAACCGCCGTTTTTGCCTGGAATTGACACGATGTCTACACCGTAATCCTGCAGCGCAGCAATGTCAGAGTAGACGGTTTTTCGGTCACAGGCGATATTATGCTCCCGATCCAGCATAGCAGTCAATTCCGATGTTTTGACAGGATGCTCCTCGTGGGAATTTCGCTCCAGATAGTCCAGTATGTAAAAGATCTTCAACTTCTGATTGTCCGACTTTGGCATAGCTTTCCCTCCGCATCGTGCAGTTTTCAATATTATATCACATCGCAATTCCTATGACAAACAAATTTATCATGTGGACAGATGTATGCGTGTTGCTTTCCTGAGTGCTGTTTGATATAATGAATGAAAATCAGGACAGGAGAGATCATTATGGCTCGATTCTTTGTGACCCCGGAGGAAATGCAATCGGATTTTTTGGTGCTGACCGGGGAAAATGCCGATCACGCCAAGGTGTTGCGGCTGAAAAGTGGCGAGCAGGTTACGGTTTGCGATGGCTGCGGGAATGAATGTAGCTGTACGGTTAGCGATGTCAGCCTGGGACAAATCAGCCTGGTCGTAAACAGCAGGAAGGGGTCTGCCGCAGAAGCGGCTGTAAAGGTTATCGTGTATATGGCGTTTGCCAAGGGGGATAAGCTGGAGCATGTGATCCAGAAGGCGACTGAGCTTGGCGCCTATGAGGTCGTTGCATTTCCGTCTGCAAGATGTGTTTCAAAACCGGATGAAAAGAGTATGAAAAAGAAATTGGAACGCTGGCAGAAAATTGCCGCCTCGGCAGCTGAGCAGTCTGGTCGCGGCAGGATTCCTCAGGTAATCGTGTTGAATAGCTATCAGGATGCATTGAAGCGCGCTGTGCAGTCTGATATTGCCATTTTGTTTTATGAGAATGAACGGTCAAAGACGCTTCGTATGGCACTGGAAAGGGAATACGCCTCTGTAAGTCTACTGACGGGGCCTGAGGGAGGCTTAGAACCGCGGGAGGTTGAACAGGCGATCAGTATGGGACTTCAGGTCTGCACCCTTGGGAAGCGGATCCTGCGTTGCGAGACAGCACCTCTGTGCGCCCTTTCTGCTGTTATGTACGATTCGGGTGAATTCTAATGAAAGAAACAGCCAGCCGTTGATCGGCTGGCTGTAAGTTTTATGAACCTTTTCTAATAGTAATATCTCCGGATGCACCGTCGATTTCGATATCGCATGTACCATTTTTATAAATGTATGCATCACCACGCATTGTTGTTTCAAATTCGGATGTGAATTTGCCGCTCAGGGAGTCAATTTTCACTGAGAAACCGTTGTTACTTTCCGGAAGTGTCAGATCCAGATCTCCGGAGGCAGTGTCGATGCTGACACTGTTAGGCAGCGATGTCAGTACTGCAGTTATATCTGCGGAAGCGGAATCACAGTCAAGGTCTGTAACATGTCCTACATAGGACACATCACCGGAAGCGGTATCAATATCTACATTTGAGATGGAACAATTCTGAAAAGAATTATCACCGGAGGCGGTATCGATATCCACAGTAATTCCTTCAAAATTTCTAAGGGATATATCTGCAGAGGCTGCATCAATGCTTAACTTGTCGCACAGCCATCCATTTGGAACTACGATGGTAAGGTCTTTTTTCGGTGTTGAGAAGAATCCGATTTTGATGGATGGTTTGCTGTAGTGGATTTTTAATGTTTTTTCGTTAATGGCATAAACCATTTCCTGCCCCTCGGATATGTTTCCTGCTTCATGTATCTCAATTGCCTCAACATCAGCAGGGTATATCAGAACAGAACCGGATGCCCACTCTACATCAATATTCTCAATTTTGTTTTCGATATCATCAGGATCGATCGTACCGCCACCTGATGTAAAGGCTTCTGTGGATGTGCTGTAGCCAGAGTCAAAATCAAGTATAAACATCCCAATGCCGAGACCTGCCAGCAAAACCCCAAGAAGAAGCAAAATTACTAAACTGAATATGACAATGCGTATAATCGCGTTAGTTTTCATTTTTGTTCGCCTCCTTCAAGTCAATGCATGCAGTGACAAGCCCCTGGACAGCACCGGTCAGCAGGAAGATGACCCAGGTAATGTACCAGGCCTGTGTCAGGAAACTGAGGATAAAGTAACTGCAAAGACCGATTGCCCAAATGATAGAGTCAATTGCCTCATGTAATTTTGATTTTGGAGTTACGGCAGCATGAGCCGTTTTCTCTTTCCGGTCATTGCTTTTGCCTCCGGAGATGATCACCAACGCAGTAGCCACCGCAACAAAGGCCAAAAGTCCACACAGACCGGTAGCGTCCTGTAAAACGAACAGGGGAATAGGACACATGATGTAAAGGCAAATGCCAAGTGCGGTGAGTATCTTTTTCCATACCGGTTTGGCTGCTGGTATTGCGGTAGATGTACTGTTAGTTTGAAATTGAGTGAGTTGTTGTATGTCATTACCTAGGATCTCATTTATGTCACCAATTCCGGAAATTGCCAGACGGTAGGCAGCTTCCGGTGATTTCCCCTGACCGATCAGATCGTCGTAACGGTCCAGGGTGTTTTGAAGAATTTCCTGTTTGATTTCATTTGCGTCATCTGCACCGGCAAAGAGCAGATCCACATAGCTTGTCAATTGCTCTCTCATTTCTGTTCCTCCGTTTTCAGTAGTTTGTCCATGATCTCTTTTGTTTCATTCCACTCCAGCAAAAGCCGATGGCAAGCTTCACGGCCAGCGGGGGTGATTGTGTAATACCGACGCCTTGCGCCGGCACCGCTGTCTCCCCAGTAGGAGGCGATGTAGC
>JAZOSG010000236.1:0-7517 GCA_045657005.1 Faecousia sp. | reverse complement strand
GTTGTTGTCGATGGCATAGCCGATCTGATTGCTTGCAGTGGACTTGTTCTCGATGATAGCCCCATCGATGGTCAAGGTGCCACTATTGGTGATGGTGTTCACCGCATAAGCGGTAGAGCCGACCATCTGATGATCGCAAATAATGGAGCCTTCACCCACAATGGTCAGATCGCCCTTGTTGGTGATCACGCTGAATACCTTTGCCTCAGCAGGCTTGCCGGTAATGGTCTTGCCGTTCAGATCCATAGTGATCGTCTTGCCGGCTGCCACGGTAACACCCTCGGTCAGCACGATGTCAGTCAACAGTTCTATGGTGTCACCCTCGCCTGCTGCGTTGATAGCCTCAGCCAGAGTGGTGTACTTGGTCTGACCGATCTGGGCGACATCTGTGTCGGCTGCGAAGACTGTGGTGGGGACCATGGATACGACCATCATGACGACCATCACAAGGCTAAGCAGCCGCTTGAAATAGTTTTCCATTTTTCTTTTTCCTCCTCATTCAATTATTTCGGTAATTTGGGGCTGCGTACAGCCCGTTTACTTCTTGAATACAGTCCCACTTGCTGCCATATGGCAAGCAGTTGAGGAATATGCCGTTCATTTGGAAAGAGGACGGAAACTCGCTATGAACATGGCAGCAAGTGGGGCTGTATTCAAAAGAGAATCAGGCTTTTCCCTTCAAAAAAGCCATCTGTATGCCGTCAGTCTCTGTAAAAAGGGATCAGCAATCGCATCCAAAGCCTGCGGCGGCGGCGGCGACGCCACTTGGCGCGTTCTCCGATGCTGCAACGATCCAGCTCCATATTGACATAGCGAAGCTCTTCGCAAAAGTGGCTGATGCGCATACCCAAAGAACAACCGAGCAATACTACGATGATCAACAGCAGAATCACGAGCAATGCCAGCGTGCTTTCATCAAAAACCGGATCCATTTTCCCTCCCTATTTGTACATGGCAGACGGACATGCATACACGCCCAAGATTATAACGGTTTTTCGTTATATTGTCAATACCTTTGTATCGGTTATACTCATCTATCGCTTATCTGCTGTGGCAGGTAAAATATAGATAATTGTTCTGTAATTTTGTATTTTTTTGGAAATTCACGGAATATTTAGCAGGTCAAACATATCAAAATATAGCTTATTAAGGAATTATTAAGTATAAAAATTTTTATATAGGAGTAATCTACCATGCAAGAACAGGAGATCATTGCCCGCATCAAAGAGCTGTGTGCTGTCCGCGGCTGGACAGTCTATCGGCTGGCAAAGCAAAGCGGTATCACCTACTCCACCCTCTGCACCATGCTGCACAAGGCCACCGCTCCCTCTGTCCCCACACTGGTCAAGATATGTCGGGGGTTCGGCATAAGCCTGCCAGAATTTTTTGACACCGACAACGACTGGGCGACCCTTTCGGCAGAGGAAATGCAGCATCTTCAGCAATGGCGTCTTTTGAACCGGACCAACAAGGATGCCACTGAAAAATATGTAGCATATCTGCTCAGCGAACAAAAAAACAGTGGGCAGGACCAGACAACCGTCTGACCCTGCCCACTGTTTATACCGTCTTGGGCAATATTCATTTATACTCCCAGCAGGAGACGTGCAAACAGGAAATACAGCAAAAGGGACAGTGCATCGACTATGGAGGTGATAAAGGGGCTTGCCATCACCGCAGGATCCAGCTTCAGCGCTTTGGCAGCCATAGGCAGCACCGCGCCTACCAGCTTTGCCGCCACCACCGTTACCAAAAGGGCAAGGCACACCACCGCGTCTACCAGCAATGTGATCTCCAGATTTCCCAGCAGCAGCCGGTCAACAAGCCAGATCTTTACAAAACACACGATTGCCAACACTATGCCGCACAGCACCGATGTCCGGATCTCCTTCCAGATCACTCGGGGCAGATCAGAAAACCGCAGCTCATCCAGGCTCAGAGCACGGATCACCGTGACCGAAGACTGGGAGCCGGAGTTACCGCCGGTACCCATCAGCATGGGGATGAACGCCGTCAGCGCCGCCTGGGCTGCCAGCGCCCCTTCAAAGGCGGTAATGATCATTCCCGTGAAGGTAGCAGATACCATCAACAGCAGCAGCCAGGGGATGCGGTTTTTGAATAGCTCAAAGGCAGAACTGCGCAGGTAGGTCTTTTCCGACGGCAGCATACCGCCCATGATCTCGATATCCTCAGTGGTCTCGTCCTCCAGAACATCCATGGCGTCGTCGAAGGTCACGATACCCACCATCCGGTTCTCCCTGTCCACCACCGGCAGTGCCAGGAAGTTATAGCGGGAAAACATTTTCGCCACTTCTTCCTGGTCAGTATGGGTGTTGACAGAGATCAGATTGGTTAACATAATATCTTCTACCTTTGTCTCGTCATCGTCACAAAGCAGAAGATCCTTCACTGTCACCAGTCCCAGAAGCTTTCTGCCCTCGGTAACATAGCAGGTGTAGATCGTTTCCTTGTCCACGCCCTGACGGCGGATCCGCAGGATACTCTCCTCAACGGTCATCTGGGGTCGCAGGGATACATATTCGGTCGTCATCATGGAACCGGCGGAGTTTTCCGGATACCGCAGGATCTGGTTGATGGCGGTACGCATCTCCGGGGTCGCCTGGCGCAGGATGCGCTTGACCACATTGGCAGGCATCTCTTCTACCAGATCCGCCGCGTCGTCGGCGTATAATTCGTCCAGCAGTTCCTTAAGTTCGTTATCGGAAAAGCCCTGGATCAGCACTTCCTGGCTTTCCGGCTCCATTTCCGCAAATGCCTCTGCTGCTGTTTCCTTGGGCAGCAGTCGAAACAACAGCGGGATCTGCCGCTGCGCCAGCTCCGAGAAGATCTCCGCAATGTCCGCAGGGTTCATGGTGTCCAGAACATCCCGCAGCGCCGCGTACTTCTTATCCTCGAGCATGGTAATGATCGCTTTTTCTACGATCTCAAAGCGTTCTGTCAAAGTGTTTCCCTCCTTATTTTAATAATAAGGCAAAACACCGGTCATTCAGGCGCGTCCCCACAGACGCTGCCTACTTCGACCCGGTATATTGCCGCTACTGCCAGCGTCCATGGTGTTCCCTCCTTTAAGATCATATCTTATTTATTTTATACCCCAAAAGAGAAAATGTCAATCTGGACAAATTCCAGTTTATCGAGCTGTCTGTCGACACGCAACCAACCAATTGTCATTCCGAGCCAGTCCGCAGACTGGCGTGGGAATCTATTGTAATAGCTTGTTTTTTTTGAGATTGCCACACCAGTGTGAGCACTGGTTCGCAATGACAACAGAGATTTTCAAATAGCTCGATAAACTGGAATTTTGTCGAAATGACGGGGAAAGATCTTTGCCAACCGGGAGGCTTTGGTAAAATTGCCATATTTTAGACTGATATTTTAGCCAAAATGACCCTTTCTTTCTCGTTTAAAATGTGATATGTTATGCGTGGAGATGTATGTCCCAATATACAGTTTTAAAAATGTATATCATTTCAACATAAGGAGCTGTCACCATGTACTTCCAGAAAAAACGATGCATTGCTATGCTGCTGGCCGGTGGCCAGGGCAGCCGTCTGAAGGTCTTGACGCAAAATACTGCCAAGCCTGCCGTTCCCTTTGGCGGCAAATACCGCATCATCGACTTTCCTCTTTCCAACTGCGTCAATTCCGGCATCGATACCGTGGGTATCCTGACCCAGTATCAGCCTCTGGAACTGAACGAATATATCGGCAACGGCCAGCCCTGGGGTCTGAATAAATCCCACTGCTGCGCCCAGGTATTGCCTCCCTACGAGCGCCATGACAAGAAAAGCGGCTGGTATAAGGGCACTGCCAACGCCATCTATCAGAACATCGCCTTCATCGAACGCTACGATCCGGAATATGTGGTGGTCCTGTCCGGCGACCATATCTATAAGATGGACTACGCCAAGATGGTGGACTTTCACGAAAAGAGCGGTGCTGCCTGCACCATTGCCGTCCGGGATGTGCCTCTGGAGGAGGCCAGCCGTTTCGGTATCCTCAACACCAACCCCGACAACTCCATCTACGAGTTTGAGGAAAAGCCCAAGCATCCCAAGTCCACCAATGCCTCCATGGGTATCTATGTATTCAACTGGAAGATCCTCCGGGAGTTCTTGATCTCTGACGAGGAAGATCCCAATTCCTCCAATGACTTCGGCAAGAATATCATCCCCAGCCTGCTTGCTGCCGGTCACAAGCTGATGGCTTACACCTTCAACGGCTACTGGAAGGATGTGGGCACCATCGACTCCCTTTGGGAAGCCAACATGGAGCTTTTGGGCAAAGAGCCGGAATTCGACATCCGGGGCGATGAGCACAGCAAGATCTGCGCCCGGAACAACGCTTACCCCTCCTCCTACATTGACGGCGGCGCTGTCACCGTAAACTGCTTTATTGCCGAAGGCTCTGAGATCTACGGCACTGTCCGGCACTCCATTATCTCCACCGGCTGCACCGTCGGTGAGGGTGCACTGGTTGAGGACAGTGTGGTAATGCCCGGTGCTATGATCGAGCCAGGTGCCATTGTCCGTCACGCCATCCTGGGTGAAAACAGCCGTATCTGCCGCGGTGCGGTGGTCGGCGGTGCCTACGCTCCCGGGGAAAAGAAAAAGATCAGCGTCACCAGCAAGGATTCTGTGCTGGAAATGAACACCGTGCTGCTGCCCGGTGAAATGATTTAAGGAGGGAACGACCATGAATGTAACCGGTATTATTTTTGCCAACGACGGCACCGTAAGCTCTCTGACCGAAAAACGCACCATGGCGAGCCTTCCCTTTGGCGGTCGTTACCGTCAGGTGGACTTTGCCCTTTCTAACCTTGCCTGCGCCGGCATCCACCGGATCGGCATCGTTACCCGGCACAGCTACCAAAGTCTTATGAACCATGTAGGCTCCGGCGAGGAATGGGGTCTTGAAATGGAAGAAGGCGGTTTGGAATATCTGACACCTTACTCCTCCTCCAAGGTCTCCGACTACCGGGGCAAGCTGGAGTCTTTGTACTCTGCCATGTCCTTTTTGGAGTACGGCAGCGACGATGAGCTGATCATTATGATCGACTCCGCGATCCTAAGCAACATTGACCTTTCCAAGGTCATTGCCTCCCATGTGGCAAGCGGTAAGGACATCACTTTGGTGACCAAGGCCGGCATTGCCAACGGCAACCGGCTGTTGGATCTGGCTGTGAAGCTGGACGAAAAGGGCAACATCACCGATATGGCGGTAGACTACGCCGCTCCGGCAGATTATGAAGCATCCATGGACATTTTCGTGCTGTCCAAGCGCTTTTTGGTGGAACAGGTGAAGGAGCACATCGCCCACAACCTGTACCACATGGACCGGGATCTGGTGTTGGGTCTGTGGCAGAAGGGCGCGCTGACCCTGAACATCTACTCCTTTGACGGTCTTGCCATGTACAACGAATCCGTGGAGGAATATTTTGCTAACAGTCTGGCACTGACCTCCAAGGAAGTCCGGGACGACCTGTTCGGCAGAAACCACCCTGTCTACACTAAGGTGCGTGACCGGGTCCCCACCTTCTATGGCGAGGACTGCCACATTGAAAATTGCTCCGTTGCCGACGGCTGCATGCTGGGCGGCACTGCCAAAAACTCTATTTTGTTCCGCCAGGTAACCATTTACCCCGGCGCAGAGGTGGACAGCTGCGTGATCATGAACGACACTGTGGTCGGCAAAGACAGCCAGCTGAAATATGTGATCCTTGACAAGGATGTGGTGGTACGCCCCGGTGCCAAGCTGATGGGCACACCCACCAATCCGGTGATCGTCAAAAGAGGAGAAGTGGTATGAGAATTGCCCTGCTTGCCTCTGAAGGCGCGCCCTACGCCAAGTCCGGCGGGCTGGGCGATGTGATGGAGGCGCTGCCTGCCGCCCTTGCCCGGATCGAGGGCAACGAAGTGGTGCTGATGCTTCCCTACTACCAGAAGATCCGGCAGAATCCTGCCTATGAAACGGAGCTGGTGACCCAGTTCCATGTAGCACTGGGCTGGCGGCAGCAGTACTGCGGCGTGCTCAGGCTGAAGAACCGCACCGATGGGGTGCAGGTCTACTTCATCGACAACCTTTACTATTTCGGCGACCGCAGCGGTGCCATCTACGGCGACGGCGATGACGGCGAACGGTTCGCCTTCTTCTCCAAGGCATGCCTGGACGCGTTGGTGGCGTTGGACTTTATCCCCGATGTGATCCAGTGTAACGACTGGCAGACCGCGCCGGTCCCCACCTATTTAGCTGCCCAGTATCATCCTCTGTTTCCCGGCACCAAGTGCATGTTCACCATCCACAATGTGGAGTACCAGGGCTGGGCAGGGGCGCAGTTCTTTGACGAGGTGCTGGCGCTGCCCTGGCAGTACCGGGCTTGTCTGGACTTGAACGGTTCTGTCAATGTGATGAAGGGCGCTATTGAAACAGCCCATCTGGTCACCACTGTTTCCGAGACCTACTCCAAGCAGCTGATGTATCCCTACTACGCCCACGGCATGGACGGTGTGCTGTCCCAGGCGGCCTGGAAGTTGACGGGTATCACCAACGGTATCGATACGAACACCTTTAACCCGGAGACGGATCCTGCCCTGCCTGCCCACTATAATGCCGAGACCTTCCGGGAAGGCAAGGCTGTCTGTAAGGCAGCACTGCAGCAGGAGGTAGGACTTCCTGTAAAGCCCGATGTGCCTTTGATGGTCATGGTCACCCGGCTTGCCGGACACAAGGGCCTTGACCTGCTGTGCTACATCGCGCGCCGTCTTCTGTGGGAGGAAGACTGTCAATTGCTGATCCTGGGTACAGGCGAGCAGCAGTTTGAGGAATTTTTCAAAGAGCTTGCCCGGGAATTCCCTGACCGGGTGGCTGCTAAGATCACCTTTGATTTGGGACTTGCGGCACGGATCTACGCCGGCGGCGACATCTACCTGATGCCCAGTAAATCCGAGCCTTGCGGCTTGAGCCAGATGAACGCCATGCGCTACGGCACAGTCCCGGTGGTCCACGCCACCGGCGGACTGAAGGATACCGTCCCCGGTGTGGACGAAAAGGGCGGGGGTGGCTTAGGCTTTACTTTTGAAAGCTACAACGCCGACGATTTCTACGGCGCGCTGAAACGGTGTCTGACGCTTTACAACGCGGACCGGGAAGGCTTCCGGGCTTTGCAGAAGCGTGACATGGAACAGGACTTCAGCTGGGACAAGCCTGCTCAGAAGTATATGGAACTATTCCGCTACATGCGGGAAAAGCTGTAAAAATTGCACCGGGGCGGTTTGTACCGCCCCGGTTTTCCTTGACCCCACCGGCAAAATAGAGTATTCTATAGGAAAACAAATTCCAGTTTATCGAGCATTTTTCAAATCTTTGTTGTCATTGCGAACCAGTGCGCACACTGGTGTGGCAATCTCAAAAAAACAAGCTATTACAATAGATTCCCACGCCAGTCTGCGGACTGGCTCGGAATGACAATTGGTTGGTTGCGTGTCGACAGACAGCTC
>JAZOSG010000235.1:0-5411 GCA_045657005.1 Faecousia sp. | reverse complement strand
CTATAGTTGCGGTTCGTAGGACGGTATACGCCGGAAGGGACTCGTTTGCATTTTCGCCATAGGCGAAAATTAAGGTTCCGCTGCGTCCAGCCGCAGCGGGCAACGCTCGTCCGCGTTGCATTTGATTGTTCGAGTCCCTTCCTTACATAAGAATTAAACAGGATATCCCGGATGGGATATCCTGTTTAATGGTACGCCGGAAGGGACTCGAACCCCCGACCTACTGATTCGTAGTCAGTCACTCTATCCAACTGAGCTACCGGCGCATACACGCGTCGCTTAACGCGCCTGCATATAATAGCACACCCAATTATAAAATGCAAGTCCTTTTTTCAAAAAAGTGTAAAAATTTTGGCATCATGCAGCAAAAGGAATCAGCGCCCAGCTTGCTTGACAGAAAAGGCATCTGTATTGTAAAATGGAGCGCAAAGTGGAAGGGGGTGCATCCGTGAAAAGTAAGGAGATTTTTGCCAGACTTCCGGAAGCACTGCTTCCTTGGTATGAGACGAATAAACGCGATCTGCCTTGGCGTAGAGATACGGAGCCCTATCATATCTGGCTTTCTGAGATCATGCTTCAGCAGACCCGTGTGGAGGCTGTAAAAGGTTATTATGACCGCTTTTTAACTGCACTTCCTACGGTTGAAGCTTTGGCAAACGCCGATGATGAGCTTTTACACAAGCTGTGGGAAGGGTTGGGCTATTACAGCCGTGTCCGCAACCTGAAAAAAGCAGCCCGGCAGATCATTGACTGCCATCACGGCGTATTTCCCAGGGAATATGCCAAGGTGCTTGCACTTCCCGGGATCGGCGAATATACTGCAGGCGCAGTCTGCTCCATTGCCTTCGGTTTGCCAACACCGGCAGTTGACGGAAATGTTCTTCGGGTGGCTTCCCGACTTACTGACGACGCCACGCCCATTGACCAACCGTCTTATAAAAAATCGGTGCAGAAGAGCCTTTCTGAAATTTACCCGGAGCAAGCCGGCAATTTCACCCAAGCGCTAATGGAACTGGGTGCGACCTTGTGCGGTCCTAACCGCAAGCCGGACTGCCTGAACTGCCCCTGTCACATCTTTTGCAGGGCATTTCAAAATGGAACTGCCGAAGTGCTTCCTGTTAAGACACCAAAGCGCCAGCGCCGCACAGAAATGCGCACGGTTTATATCCTTAGTTGTGAGGGCCGTTACGCCCTGGAAAAACGCCCTAACAAGGGATTGCTTGCCGGTCTGTGGCAATTTCCCAATGCACCCGGAAAACTGGAACTTACGGATGCTTTGGGTGTAGTAGAAAAAATGGGTCTGCACCCCCGTGAGGTGCTGCGTCAGGTAGAGCGCAAGCACATATTTACCCATATCGAATGGGATATGCGCGGCATCTATCTGGAAGTAACAAGCAAAGATCCTCGGTATACTTGGCTGACAGGGGAAGAGATCAGCACGCAGGCAGCGTTACCGACGGCGTTTCGCCAGTTTTGGGAGGAGATAGAACATGTTTGATTTTCACATGCACAGCGCCGTTTCCTTTGATAGCAAGGCAGATCCTGCTGAGATGGTGCGTGTGGCAGTGGCGGCCGGCATGAAGGAAATTTGCTTTACGGATCATCTGGATTACGATCCCTTTGCGGAAAAAGACAAGTTTACCTTCAAAACCCAGGTGTATAATGACACCTATGATAATTTGCATCACCCGGATCTGAAAATTCGCCGGGGTATGGAATTTGGAATGCTGCCGGATAACCGGGATACCCTGCACGAGGACCTGCAGCGCAGACCCTTTGACTTTGTTCTGGGTTCTGTTCATTTTGTAGACGGGATCGACATCTATTACAAGGAATTCTGGGACGGAAAGACCATCGATCAGGCAGAGGCCCGGGTCCTTGCCGAGACGCTTGATTGCGTACAGGCCCACGATGAATTTGATGTCCTTGCCCACATCACCTACCTGAGTAAAGCAGGCAGCAATCCGGTAAAGCGCCCGGTTTCCTACGATAACCACCGTGAGCTGCTGGACGAGATATTGCGTGTTTTGGTAAGGAAAGGCAAGGGCTTGGAGGTTAATACCAGCGGTGTGGATGTCTGTGGCAAGACGCTGCCCGATGCGGAGTATCTGCGCCGGTTCAAGGAACTGGGCGGTGAGATCGTAACCGTTGGCTCCGATGCCCATGTCAGTGCAAGGGTAGGGCAGTACTGCCATGATGCCTGTGCAATGGTGCAAGAGATCTTCGGCTATGTCTGCACCTTTGCGGATAGAAAACCCATCTTTCACAAATTATAAAATACCGCCGTCATTGCGACGGCGGTATTTCTACATATTGTGGTTTACCTTGACTTTGTGCCACAAAATGGATATAATACAGTAGATATATTATGGATAAGTTTGGTAGGTAATCAATATGGCTGTAAAGAAACAGGAACAATACGGAAACTCCAGTATATCCATGCTCAAAGGAGAGGAGCGGGTGCGTAAGCGCCCTGCTGTTATCTTTGGCTCGGACGATCTGGAGGGCTGCAAGCATGCGGTGTTCGAGATCCTCTCCAACGCCATTGACGAAGCCCGAGAAGGACATGGCGATACCATTATTGTCACCCGCTACGAGGACCTGTCCGTTGAGGTGGAAGACTTTGGTCGTGGCTGTCCTGTGGACTATAATGAAAAGGAAAAGCGCTATAACTGGGAGCTGGTGTTCTGTGAGATGTACGCCGGCGGCAAGTACGGCGAAAACGGCGAGAACTATGAGTACTCGCTGGGACTGAACGGTCTTGGCTCTTGTGCCACCCAGTACGCCTCTGAATTTTTTGATGCAACCATTCGCCGCGATGGCTTCCGGTATGATCTGCACTTTGAAAAGGGCAGAAATAAGGGAGGGTTGAAAAAAGAACCTGCCGACCGGAAGAAGACCGGCTCCGTGTTCCATTGGCGTCCTGACCGCCAGGTATTTACAGATATTAACATCCCTGCGGAATACTACCGGGATGTGCTGCGCCGCCAGGCAGTGGTCAATAAGGGGATCACCTTTAAGTTCCGCAATCAGGTAGGCGGCAAATTCGAGACGGAGGAATTCTGCTACGCAGACGGCATCCGCCAGTATATCGAGGAAATGGTAGGGGACAACGCCTTTACCATGCCGGTATTCTGGGAGACGGAGCGTCGGGGTCGTGACGCGGAGAACCGCCCGGAAATGAAACTGCGGATCACGGCATCCTTCTGCTTCTCCAAGCAGGTGAGCCATGTGGAGTATTATCACAATTCCTCCTGGTTGGAATACGGCGGCAGCCCTGACCGGGCAGTGCGGTCCGGATTTGTTGCGGCGTTTGATAAATACCTGCGTGATACCAATAAGTATACCAAAAATGAGAATAAGATCATTTACCAGGATATTCAGGACAGTCTGGTGCTTGTGACCAACTGCTTCTCGACTATCGGCTGCTTTGAGAACCAGACGAAAAAATCTGTCAATTCCAAATTCACCCAGGATGCTATGACGGCGTTCTTCAAGGAACAGCTCAATGTCTGGTTCCAGGAAAATAAGCAGGAGGCTGACCGGGCAGCGGAGCAGATTCTGATCAATAAGCGTGCTAGAGAGAGCGCCGAGAAGACAAAAATAAATGTAAAAAAGAATCTGTCCGTTAAAGTTGATATTGCCAACCGGGTACAGAAGTTTGTTGACTGCCGCAGTAAGGATGTGGCAGTACGCGAACTGTATATCGTCGAGGGCGATTCCGCATTGGGCAGTGTCAAGCTGTCCCGTGACGCGGAATTCCAGGGTATCATGCCAGTTCGCGGTAAGATCCTCAACTGCCTGAAGGCGGATTATAATAAGATCTTTGCATCGCCTATTATCACAGACTTGATGAAAGTCCTGGGCTGCGGTGTGGAGATCCAGGGCAAGAAGGCGAAGGAACTGTCCTCCTTTGATATTGACAATCTGCGCTGGAATAAAGTGGTGATCTGTACGGATGCGGATGTGGACGGTTTCCAGATCCGTACTCTGATCCTGACTATGCTGTACAGGCTTTGCCCCACCCTGATCCGGGATGGCTATGTTTATATTGCGGAGTCTCCTTTGTTTGAGATCACCTGCAAGGACAAGACCTGGTTTGCCTACAACGAATCGGAAAAGGTTAAGATCCTCAAGGACTTGGAGGGCAAGAAGGTCACGATCCAGCGCTCCAAGGGTCTTGGTGAGAACGATCCTGAAATGATGTGGATGACCACCATGAATCCTGAGACGCGGCGTCTGATCAAGGTTATGCCTGAGGATGCAGAGCGGACGGCTCGCTATTTTGATATTCTTCTGGGCGATAACCTCGCAGAAAGAAAGAATTTTATCGCGGACAACGGCGCCAGGTACCTGGAACTGGCAGATATTTCGTAAGAGAGGTTCACAATGGCACGAAAGAAGAAAGAACCGGAACAGAATAAAAAGAAGATCAATACCGACGGCGTTATGGGGCTGGTGGGCTCTACCACGGGGCAGGCAATCTCTGTGACCCTTGAGATCAACTATATGCCCTATGCCATGTCCGTTATCGTCTCCCGTGCGATCCCGGAGATCGACGGCTTCAAGCCCTCCCACCGCAAGCTGCTGTATACCATGTACAAAATGGGTCTTCTCAGCGGCGGACGGACGAAGTCTGCAAACATTGTTGGACAGACCATGCGCCTGAACCCTCACGGTGACGCGGCTATCTACGAGACCATGGTGCGTCTTGCCAAGGGTAACGAAACCCTTTTACACCCCTTTGTGGATTCCAAGGGTAACTTTGGTAAGGTATACTCCCGGGATATGGCGTACGCGGCTGCCCGTTATACCGAGGCAAAGCTGGATCCTATCTGCGGTGAGCTTTTTCGGGATATCGATTCCGACACTGTAGATATGGTGGATAACTACGATGCCACCATGAAAGAACCGGCACTGCTGCCTACGACCTTTCCCAATGTGCTGGTCAGTGCAAACCAGGGAATCGCTGTTGGTATGGCGAGCAATATCTGCTCGTTTAACCTCAAAGAGGTCTGCGATACAACTATCGCGCTGATGAACAATCCTGAGCATGACATTTTAGAGACCCTGCCCGGACCGGACTTTTCCACCGGCGCAGAGCTGTTGTTCGATGAAGCGACGACCCGTGAGATCTATTCCACCGGTCGTGGTAGCTTTAAGCTCCGGGCAAAATGGCGCTATGTCAAAGAGGGTAACCTGATCGAGATCTATGAGATCCCGTACTCTACCGCCAGTGAGGTCATCATGGACAAGGTGGCGGATCTTATTAAGGCGGGTAAGATCAAAGAGACCAACGATATGCGTGATGAGACCGACCTGGGCGGTTTGAAGCTGACCATCGATCTCAAGCGTGGTGTTGATCCTGAAAAGTTGATGCAGAAGCTGTTCCGCCTGACTCCCTTGCAGGA
>JAZOSG010000234.1:0-4342 GCA_045657005.1 Faecousia sp. | reverse complement strand
GTTATGACCGTTCAGGTGCAGGCAGGCAGTTTTTGAAACCGCGCCGGTGGGAGAATACAGTGCCTGGTCTGTGCCTGCGTAGGTCACATCGTCGGACAGGTAGTAGTGTCCGTCCGGCTGCAGCCACTTGGTGGAAGCCAGTTCACCGGAGATCGCCTCCCATGTGACCTCTTTTTCACAGACAGGACACATCGCCTGGGTAGTACCCTCGACAAATGACAGATCGCTGTTATCGAAAGCAGGCTCTTCAGGCTTTTCAGGTTCTTCAGGCTCGGCTGCCTTTACATATACCAAAGCGTTCTGCTTCTCTTCGATCTTTGCGGTCTCATCTGCCGGCTTGAAGAAATCCTTGTACGCCGCTGCCTTCTCGTTGGGTGCGGTGAACACGCCGTCAGCAGAAACGGTAACCGATGCACCCTGGGTCATTTCCCCAAGGTTTGCGGTGACCCCTGCCGGGAGGATCAGCATTTCGATCTCAGGTGCACCGGACAGGGTCAGGCTATCGGTCTTGGTGATGCAGACATTGCCGCCGGTGACCTTGCCGCCACTGATCAGCACCTTGCCGGCGCTTTGACGGATATTGCCGCCATTGCCCAGTGCTACGCCGTTTTTGATCTCGCCGCCATACATATGGAACACAGCATTTGCATGCTCGACCATAACGCCGGTGGCTGTGTGGGTGGCAGGAATCCCTGTGCCGTCGACCACTGCACCGTTGTACATATTGACGGTGCCGTTGGCTGCGAACACAATGGGGTTTGCGGTAACATTGGTAACCGGCTTGACATAGGTGCCGCCACACAGGTTCAATGTGCCGCTGCCGGTAGAATGGGCGGTGGCTCCGCCTGTCCAGGCTTTGGCATAGTTGCCGGAAACAGTGCCGTTGCCCAGAACATTCAGCGTGCCGCCATAGGCAGCGATGGCCTTTTGGGCTGTAGCTGTAATGTTATGACCGTTCAGGTGCAGACATGCCGTTCCCTTTGTGGGAGACAGGAAGAATGCATCCAGTGTACCGTCAAAGGTAATATCCTCACAGAGGTAGTAGTGCGCGCCATCACCGGGATAGATGGACTTTTCTGCGGTAACCGCTGTCCAGACAACCTTCCGGTCGCAGACGGGGCACATTGCCTCGGTAATTCCCTCAGCAAAAGACAGGTTGCTGTTATCGATAGCATTCAGGTTCACTGGTGTCTTGATGTAGACCAGTGCATTATCCTGTACGGCAACAGTATCTTTGGGATTCTCGGGTGCAAAATACTTTGCATAGTCACCGGTCTTGTCGTTGGCATTTGTAAATACGCCGTTGGCTGTGACCAGGAGCTTTGCGCCCTCGGTCAGGTCGCCCAGGGTCAGCTTCATGCCCTCTGCCAGCTGAATACCAGTGAGCTTAGGCGCGCCGGACAGGGTGACGCTGCCCTTGGTGGCTGCGTAAATGCCGCCATCCACTGTGCCGCCGCTGATATTTGTGTCAGACTGCAACGTTAGGTAGATGTTGGCGCCGGTTGCCGCCCTGCCGCCGGTAACAGTACCGCCGTAAAGGTTCAGAGTCGCTTGCTCGGTGATGTACAGCACACCGCCAAACTTGGCTACCGGAGCAGTTGCCGACTGGGTCAGCGTTCCGCCGTAGACATTCACGGTGCCGCTGCCAAGAACCATGGCAACGCCGCCGTGGCTGCCGTCCTTATTGCCGGAAACCACACTGCCGCCGCCTGCGCTGTCCATGATGGAAAGATTACTGTAGACCAGGAATCCACGCCTCTCCATGGTCAGGGTATGACCGTTCAGGTCAAAGACGATATCATTCTTTTCTGCGCCCTCCTTGGAAGAGCCGATGCCCAGCTGAGAGGGTCTGGTCATATCATGGGTCAGGTAATAGTGGACATCCATGTTGGCCACCGGACCGGTATAGGGCTCCCAGAAGACCTCCTTGCCGCAGTGCTCACACAGGCTCATAGGTCCTGCCTGGCGGGTATTCTTATAGACAATGTAGCAGTAAGCCACCTCGCCCTGATCGTTAATGAGACCGGTGATCCGGTCACCTACCTTCAGGGTCGTGGGTGCACCGAAATTCTCGGCATAGGGACTTACATCGTAGAACTTACAATCCTTGGCAAAGGTGATGTCATAGCTTGTTCCGAAATTGGAAGCCGTGGGCTGGTTTCGCTTGACCGACGCCTTGTTGCCGCTAAGCGCCATGACATCGAAGTTTCCGGCGGTATAGTCCCGAACGTTCTTGGCAACGATGGGGCTGTAGACACCCAGGATCACATCGCCCTGTGTCCGGATGGTAAACGCCTGATTTTCTCTGTCTACCGCAGAGGCGATCGCTTTGTCCTTGGTCTTGAACTGCTTGACTTCGCCGTTCACTGCCAGGTCAAAGATGTACCAGCCGTCAGCATTGGGTACACGGGTGGTCTCGCCGGTGGTCGCGTTATACTTCTGCTCTGTCTTCCAGTACAAAGGTGCGTCCAGCTTGCGCTTGAGTATGAAGATCTGGACCAGCTCGCCCTTGGGATTCGTTGCGATGGCCTGCACCTGATCGTCCAGCTGCAGGGTGGTCTTTTCGCCCCGGTTCTTCATGTAATAAGTACTGACATTGTAGATCTTGCAATTCTCTGCCATCTTGAAGGTATTGATCCGCTCATACCTTGTATCGCCGTCGTAGTAGTAGGCGTGGATGGTGCCGTCCTTGTCGATCTTGCCGATGTAGTTGGTGTTCAATTGTTTATAGCTGTACTTCTCTGCCGCAACGGCAGGGTACACCGCCTGGACGATACCGTTTTTGACCTCCAGTGCCACGATGGGCGCATTCTGGTAATCGATAAAGGTGGCAAAGGCCTTGTTCTTGGTCTTGACCTGAACCTCCTTGCCCTCGCAGCACATGTTGAATACATAGTAGCCGTCCGCATCAGGTATGCGGGCAGTTTCCTTGGTCTGGCTGCTGTACAGGCGGGAGGTGTTGTAGTAGATCTTGGCGTTCTCCACATAACGCTCAATGACGAAGATATGGGTCAGGTTATAGGCGATATCCTGATAGACCATCACCCGGTCGTGCAGCTGTACTTTGGTCTTGGAGCCGTACTTTACACCGGGATAGCCGGTGACATCGTAGATCTCGCAGTTTTCCGGGATAACGCTATTGGTGATAAGCGACAGATCCGACCAGGCTGCCAGCGTAACGACTGTTCCGCTCATGGCGGTGACGTACCGCTTTTCACCCACAGGCCATGCACCGCAGACGCAGTTGGGGTCGTACACATCCTCAACGATGTTGCCGTTGAGCTTCAGACCCATGCACTGACCGGTAAATCTATCCATTTCCGTAGCGATGCTCTTATCCTTCGTGCGTACCGTCAGCTCCTTGCCCTGCGCTGCCATCCGGAAAACATAGTAGCCGCTGCCGTCGGGCTTGCGGGTCGTTTCCTTGGTATAGTCATCGTACATACGCTCTGCGTTGTAGTACATAGGGCTGTCCGCCAGCCGGTTGATGACAAAGATCAGAACAGGATTTCCTTCCAGATCGGTATAGCAGGTGATCCGGTCGCCCATCTTCAGCTCGGTGACGCGCTCACCGGCAAAGGAAGCCTCGCAGCCATTTTCCACCAGAAAAATATCGCAGTCCGGGCTGACAGTTGCGCTATAGGTCCTTCCCTGATCGCTGCCCTCCAGCTGACGCTGAGCAGTGAAGGTGTCGCCGTCAAGTTCCGTGATGTTGTAGTTATTGCAGCCCAGCATACCCAGCAGTGCAGGACCTACATCCACGCTTTCGACGATGTAGCCCTCTTCATCAAACAAAAACGCAAACTCAGCGTACATGACATTACCAGAATCGATGATGTTGACCAATTCCTTATTCTTGCACTTCAGCTCCACCTGCTCACCGTTGTGGGCAAACAGCATGGTGTACGCACCGTTTTCATCGGGCTTTCTGGTAGTCTGACCGGTGGTTGCGTTATAGTAGCGGTCCACACGCCAGTAGACACCTGTCTGCACAGGATGCTCGACAATAAACACATGGGTCACATTGCCGTCGGCATCGGCATACACACTGACCATATCCAACGGACCGCAGGTGCCGGGCTGTCCTACCACCTCAGCGACAGGACTCACATCGTAAACCTTCGTCTTGTCGGAAATCGCGACAGTGGTCTCCATACCGTTCATAGCCTTAGAGGAGTTGATGACAATGGTATCACCTTCAGCCTTTTTCACAAAAAGCTCCTTGGCGACCTCGGTGGCAACAGCTGTGGGATCCAGCGCATCCACCACCACTCCATTGGTATCCAGCACAAGGCCCATGACCTTCATGGAATCTATGTAGTTGATGAGCTGCTTGTCGTAA
>JAZOSG010000233.1:0-2712 GCA_045657005.1 Faecousia sp. | reverse complement strand
GAAAAAATGATCTATCTGGAACTGTTTTGGACCTTTTTGACCATCGGCGCTTTTACCTTCGGCGGCGGCTATGCCATGCTGCCCCTGATCCAGTCCGAGGTGGCACAGCGCTGGGGCGATGTGATCTCCAGTGAGGCTCTGGTGAATTTTGTTGCGGTCAGCGAATCTACCCCCGGCCCCTTTGCTATCAACATGGCTACCTATGTGGGCGCTACCATGGGCGGCCCCTGGGGGTCTCTTTGTGCTACCTTGGGCGTGGTTATGCCTAGCTTTGTGATCATTCTGATCGTCGCCAAATGCTATGACAAATTCCGCCAGAGCCGTATCGTCAAAGGCTGTATGTCCGGCCTGAAGCCTGCTGTGGTCGGCTTGATCGGCAATGCGGTCCTCAATGTGCTGATGACGGTGTTTTTTCCGGCAGGCTTCAGCCTTGGTGTATTCACATCCGTAAGCCTTTATATCTACTTAGGGATCTTTGCGGTCATGCTGCTGCTGGCCTTTAAAAAGGTCCACCCCATTTTGATCGTATGCCTGTCTGCGGCCATTGGCATTGCAGTAGGATACCTTGGATTTTAAAAACGCCCATTGGGCGTTTTTCCATTTTATACTATATAAAAAATAAAACCCTTGCAAACAGGTATAAACTTGGTATAATAAGGGGTACTACCAAAAGGAACGCAGGAAAAGGAGGGGTGCATATGTCCGGGAATGGACGCAAAAGCAAATTGAAAAATCGGTCTATCAGTCCGACCAGGATCATCGTGTTGAGCTTTGCCGGGATCATTTTGCTGGGAACGGTTTTGCTTATGCTCCCCATCGCATCCCGAAGCGGACAGTCCTGCGGACCTTTGACGGCGCTGTTTACGGCCACCTCCGCCACCTGCGTGACAGGCTTGGTCCTGGGAGATACCTGGACTTTATGGTCCGGCTTTGGCCAGGGGGTGATCCTGGCTATGATCGAGGTAGGCGGCCTTGGGTTTATGACAGCCGCGTCGGTGGTATTTTTCTTGTTTCGCACAAAGGTTGGCCTGCGGCAGCGCATGGTCATGGCCCAAGCCCTAAGCCTAAATGAAATGGAAGGCGTGGTCCGGCTGCAGAAGCTGGTGCTGTTTGGAAGCCTTTCCGTTCAGGGGCTCGGCGCGCTGATCCTGTTTGTACGGTTTTTGCCGGAATACGGTCTTTCCAAGGCGGCAGTCTGGGGGCTGTTCCATTCGATCTCGGCGTTTTGTAATGCAGGCTTCGATATTTTCGGCTCTATAGAGCCCGGTGCCGGCGTGAGCCTGTTTCACGATGACCCTGTGGTGTGTTTGACCCTGATGGCGCTGATCGTAGTTGGCGGTCTCGGCTTTTTCGTTTGGGAGGAAATGGTGAGACTTCACAGCTTTAAAAAGTTTAGTGTTTACACCAAGCTGGTGCTTTTGACCACCGCAGGTCTATTACTGATCGGAACGGTCCTGACACTCCTGCTGGAGTGGAACAATCCTGCCACCATCGGCCAAATGCCCTTCTGGCAGAAACTGCTTAACAGCGGCTTCCAATCGGTTACATTGCGTACGGCAGGCTTTAGCTCCATCAACCAGGGGGCATTGACCGATGGCGGCAAGGCAGTCTCGATCGTTCTGATGATGATCGGCGGCTCCTCCGGCTCTACGGCCGGCGGTGTCAAGACAGTGACCTTTGTGGTACTGCTGCTGTTTATGTGGACCCGGATCCGAAACAGAAGCACAGTCAGTATTTTTAAACGGACGATCCCCGGCGAGAAGGTCATCGATGCCATGAGCATCATTGCCATCGTGATCGCCCTGGCCATCGGCGGTGCGGTGCTTATCTGCGCTACATCGCCCTTGGGCTTTACGGACGCACTGTTTGAGACGGTGTCGGCCCTTGCAACAGTGGGACTTACCTCCGGCGGAACGCCGAATTTGAGTATTCCCGCACAGTTTTTGATCATTCTTTATATGTATTTTGGCCGTGTTGGCGTGCTGACCATCAGCCTGAGCTTCCTGATGGGGGACAAGGCAGAGGACCGGTTCCGCTATGCTGACACGAATTTGCTTATTGGGTAAGGGGGATGTCTATGAAATCCTATATTGTAGTTGGATTGGGCCGCTTTGGCAATGAGGTTGCCCGCAGACTGTGCGAACAGGGCAATGAGGTTTTGGCTATCGACAGCAGTAACGAGCTGGTCCAGCAGATCAGCAACGAAGTGACCCAAGCCGTAGTCGGCGATGCCCGGGATAAGGGTATGCTGAAGGCGTTGGGCGCTAAGGATTTTGACTGCGCCATTGTTGCCATCGGTGACAGCCTGGCTGACTCAGTCCTGGCAACGATGAATCTTAAGGAGCTGGGCATACCCTATGTGGTATGCAAGGCCCACGATGAGACCCACCGCCAGGTGCTTAAAAAGCTGGGCGCGGACCGGGTGGTGATCCCGGAGAAGGAAAACGCCTCCCGATTGGCAAAGAGCCTGTCGTCTCATAATGTTTTGGACTATATTGAACTGTCTGAGGACTACGGCATCATCGAATTGCCGGCTCCCGGGCCCTGGACGGATAAGAGCTTGATCGAGCTGAATGTTCGGGCCAAGCTGGGCGTGAATATCATCGCCATCAAGCAAGGTGAAAGCATCAATGTGTCTCCCGGCGCTGATTATGCGATTTTGGAGGGCGATGTAATGGTCGTCCTGGGCGATACGGACGCACTGAATGCGGT
>JAZOSG010000232.1:0-7045 GCA_045657005.1 Faecousia sp. | reverse complement strand
ATGGTTGTCTTCCTAAGACCGCTTGGCCTCCGACTTCCCTGAGTATGGTTTTGAGCTGGTATGAGCAGAAAGCTGTCTGCATCCTGCTGACCCTGCTGCACCTGGGCATCAAGAACATCCGCCTGGGTCCCACGCTGCCTGCTTTTGTTTCTCCCAATGTCCTGAACTTCCTGGTTGAGAAGTTCAATATTGCACCCATTACCACACCTGAAGAAGATTTGATGGCAATTCTGGGATAAACCTCCAATTTCCTTGTTGCTCATAAAACATAGAAATTGCATGGATCATAAAACAAAAAAGCATTCTACGTAAATCAGCGTTTCATTTTTTGATATGCAGTCTGGTAAATACTCCCATTCTATGATATGATAATAATATCCTATTTGGCCTACCCATTTCAGCAAGGATTACCAAAAAGAAAGAGATGGAGTATTATGTCAGGCAATCGTTATACCGATCAGCTTCGCAAGCTGAAGACGGCGTTTGGATTTGATTTTGTCAGCCTTGCGATCGTCCTGGAGTCCAGCCAGCAATTGCTGACATGGGTTCATGCCACAGGCAACCGAAACACTCAGTATCGCCGTATTGTCCTGGAGCCAGGCAAGGGAATTGCCGGTGAAGTTTATCACGGTGGAAATGCCCTGCTCATTCAGGATGCTAATGAAGAAATATCCGAACAGGATCGTTTCAAATACCCGATAACCATTTCGGAAGCGCTGAGGAGCATCCTGGCATTCCCGCTCTGGAAAGAAAATAAAGTTGCCGGTATCCTTCTTCTGGCTTTCCGCAGTCCCAACAAAATCACACAGGAACTGTTTGGGGACGTTTTGCGCCACATCACCCCTGTTTTTTGTGACTTCCAGGTACGGCAAGTGGAATTCGATGCAGTAGGCCGGGCAGGAGATTCTGCCTATACCCAGCCTGTCCCTGTTTATGAACTGATGAATTATCATATCATGCGGGCACACGAAGAGGAACGGTACCGCATTTCCCGGGAACTGCATGACAGCATTATGCAGCAGCTTGTAGGTGTTCAGATGCAGATTCGCACCGTGAAATATCAGCCCAGCCGGGAGAAAGCAATCGAAACACTGGAACAGATCGATGTGCAGATGGCCGAGATTCAGAACGAATTGCGCAGGATTTCCACCAGTCTGCGGCCTACGGTATTGGACGATTTGGGATTGAGCGCGGCCTATCGTGCCTACTTCGACCGTATTCAGGAAGCCTTTGGTGTGCAAATAAACTTTCGTGACTATACCACTATATCGCGATATACCCAAGAGCAGGAAACAGTGTTTTTCCGTGTCTGTCAGGAGGCAGTCAATAATGCCTGCAAATATTCCGGTTGCAATGAGATCACAGTCTCACTTGTGGAAACGGAAGGACATCTGATGCTGGAGGTTTTGGACCATGGTGTTGGTTTCGATCCGGAACATATTCAGGCTAAGGGTTCCGGTATGGGACTTTGGGGCATGGCGGATCGGGCGGAACTGATAGACGGTGAACTGACATATCAGAGCGCACCCGGAAAAGGTACGACAATTTGGCTGACTGCGCCAATCTCGGGAAAGGATAAAAAATGAGAATTCTGATTGCCGATGACCATGAGGTCGTATGCAGAGGCTTTGAAATGCTGCTGAACTATCAGAACGATATGGAAGTGGTGGGCATCGCCCATAACGGTCAGCAGGCGTATGATCTGGTAGGAAAAATTCGTCCTGATATCGTACTGATGGATATCTCCATGCCGCCCGGAGAGAGTGGAATCGTGACCGCCGGACGCATCTGCTCGGATTATCCAGAGACAAAAGTCATTATGCTTACCATGTATGACGACCGTGAGTATCTGCTTTATACGATTCAGAATGGTATCTCCGGCTATCTGCTGAAAAATGCCTCGGAGAAAGATCTGATGGAAGCCCTTCGTACCGTATATGCAGGGGGCGTCTTCATCTGCAAAGAGATGGTCCCTTATCTGATACAAGGTTATGTGGGCCGTCACCGGGAGGATGGCGACGGACTCCTTCAGTTGGCAGAACGGGAAGTAGAAGTACTTACCCTCATAGCAAAAGGTTATGGCAACAAGGAGATTGCAGAAAAGCTGTTCCTGTCAGTAAAAACCGTAGAAAGTTACAAGGCCAGGATAAAGACAAAATTGAATCTGTATACCCAGCCGGAGCTTGTGGAGTATGCCATCAAAAAGAAGCTGTTACAATTTTAAGACAAAATCACAGGGGATTCCCTCTCTTAGCAAAGAGGGAATCCCCTGTCGTTTTTTCTTTTTCGTATTGTTATAATGATGATGTAACACAACAGCCCCCTGCAATGCGGTCAATCGGTGTGCTGCGTTCCAGGGATTTGTCCTGATGCAGAGCTTCCAATGCTTCGGGTGTGTTGATATTGGAAAGCAGCATATCCGAAAACACAGAAGTCTCAAGTGAGAAGATTAGGCTGGGAACTGCCTTCATAATATCGGTTATTTTGTAATTTCCCCGGGCAATCATAGATTCAATCGCAGGGAGACATTGCTTAGAATAGATTCCGCACAAAGGATGTATTCTCCCGGCACGATCCTGGCAGATTACCGCATCAAATCCTTCACCTGCCTGAAGCATTGCTTTAGCAAGTTTCCCTGAGAACAACGGCATATCGCAGGCAACCACAAGTAGCGCATCACTCCTGCATAAGGACAACGAACAACGTAAACCCTCCATAGGTCCTCGGTCTGTCACCTGATCAAACACCGGCAAAAATGGCGAATCCCCAAGCCAGGAAGCATCCTGAAGCGAAATCAGTTTTTCGTCAAAATCGGACAAAGCATTTTCCAGTCGTGACAAAAAAGTTTGCTGCTGCAGTTGCAGCAATGCTTTATTCGCCCCTCCCATCCGTCGACCCTTTCCGCCAGCGAGAATCAAAACACCATAGGTTCGTTTCAATCAATCACCTTCTCTATTGTCATAAAAGCGGTTACCATGCAAAGATATTTATGGAGTGTTGCTATGAAAATCAGAAAAATTTTACTTTTCCTCTTGGTTTGCTTTTTACTGTCTGCATGCGGCAGCCCAAAATCATCAAACGCTGTGGAGGCGTCTGATACCGCGGTTACATTTACCGACGACCTCGGCCGGGCGGTTACTGTCAGCAATCCCAAACGGGTTGCTGCCTTACTGGGTAGTTTTGCGGAAGTCTGGCAGTTGGCAGGAGGGCAGGTTATTGCGACTGCCGATGATGCTTGGGACGATTTTTGTCTGGAACTACCGGAGGATGCTGTAAACCTGGGCGGCACCAAACACCTGAGTCTGGAACTGCTGCTCTCTGCCCAGCCGGATTTCATTCTGGCCAGTACCAACACCCGTCAGAATTTGGAATTCCGGGAGACTCTGGAGGCAACTTCTATTCCTGTTGCCTACTTTGATGTGTTCAATTTTGAGGACTATCTTCGTCTGTTGGACATCTGCACAGACATTACCGGCTACAAAGACCGTTACGAAATCTACGGCACCGCAGTGGAAAAGGAAATCCAGAGCGTTGTGGAACAGAGCAAGCTGCGGCTGCAGAATCAGCAAGCGCCTAGAGTACTGTTCCTCCGGGCTTCTGCCTCCGCCGTTCATGTGAAGAACAGCGAAGGTGTCATCTTGGGTGACATGCTGAAAAATCTGGGCTGTATCAATATTGCTGATTCGGATGCGACCCTATTGGAGAATTTAAGCATTGAGCGGATTCTGGAAGCAGACCCGGACTTCATCTTTGTAGTGCAGCAGGGCGACAATGCAGCCGGTACACGAGAGTATGTGCGGCAATTTCTCCAGGAACACCCTGCCTGGGCCCAACTAACAGCGGTAAAGCAGGATAATGTACATTTTATGGAAAAACAGCTATTCGGTCTGAAACCGAATCATCGTTGGGGACAGGCGTATTCCGTCGTAGAGGAGATCCTGGCCAATGGATAAGAAAAAAACGAGGCTGTTCAAAGCAGCATCTGCCTTTTGCCTGCTAGCGACGACTTGCAGCCTGCTGTTGGGTGCGGTGCCCTTGTCTCTCCGGCAACTGCTGCTGTCGGTACTTGAGGAACCCGGTAATACCGCGGGCTATATTTTTTGGTATGCCCGACTGCCAAGAACCGCAGCATGTCTGCTGTCCGGCGCTGCCCTGGCGGTGTCCGGTGCTGTGATTCAGGCGGTATTGAGCAACAAACTGGCCTCTCCCAGTATTATCGGTGTCAATGCCGGTGCCGGTCTGGCAGTGACAGTTTGCTGCGCCCTGGGATTACTGTCTGGCTGGACCATCGCTTTGTCTGCTTTCGGGGGAGCTATGGTTTCCGTGCTGTTGGTGGTATTCACCGCACAGAAAACCGGTGCATCCCGTACCACCGTGATTTTAGGCGGTGTGGCGGTAAACAGCTTCCTCAACGCACTGTCAGAAGCGCTTACTGTCCTGATACCGGATGCAGGTGTTCTCAGCGGTGATTTCCGCGTGGGCGGTTTTTCCTCTGTGATACCTGCCCGTCTGATGCCTGCGGGCATTTTGATCGCCTGCTCTCTGATTCTGGTACTGTCTGTACACAATGATCTGGATGTACTGTCGCTGGGCGAAGAGACTGCCCAGAGTTTGGGTATGTCCGTCAGAAAAATGCGAACGCTGTTCTTGGTGTTGGCTGCCATGCTGGCAGGTGCTTCTGTCAGCTTTTCCGGACTGCTGGGCTTTGTAGGCCTGATCGTGCCCCATGCCGTCCGCAGGATGGCCGGTACGGAAAGCCGTTATCTGCTGCCTCTGTGTGCTTTGTGCGGTGCAGGATTCGTTACTGCCTGCGACCTGGTTTCCCGGCTGGTGTTTATTCCTTATGAACTGCCAGTAGGTATTCTTATGTCCGTGCTGGGCGGCCCCTTCTTCCTGCTGCTGCTTTCCAGGCGGAAAGGAGGCAGGAACTATGCTTGAAATCCAAAATCTTTCCGCGCGGTATCCAGATAGTTTTACGTTGGAGAATATTTCCCTCTCCATTCCCCAGGGAGCTGTTACTGTCATTGTTGGTCCCAACGGCTGTGGAAAGACCACCTTTCTGAAAGCTCTGGCGGGTATCCTGCCAGCTTCTGGTTCTGCGTTGCTGGAGGGACAGGAACTGCTGTCCCTTGACCGTCGGGAACTGGCCAAAAAAGTGGCCTTTGTTCCTCAAAACCGGCAGATACCGGAAATAACCGTGGGAAATTTGGTGCTGCATGGCCGGTTCCCCTACCTTTCCTATCCCCGGCGTTATCGGCCTGAGGATCATCGGATTGCCTGGGAGTCTATGGCACGGATGGGGATCGAATATCTGTCAGACAGGAATCTGGTCACACTCTCCGGTGGCCAGCGGCAAAAGGCATATATCGCCATGGCTCTGGCGCAAAATACACCGGTTGTTCTCATGGATGAACCCAATAACTTCCTGGATATTGCACATCAGTTGCAGCTGATGGATCATGCCCGGGCTCTGGCAACGGAGGGCAAGACCGTTGTGCTGGTACTGCATGATCTTTCAATGGCCATGGACTGTGGAGATTCCCTGGTGGTTCTGTGGAATGGAAAGTGCCTCTTCCAGGGCAGTCCGGAGGAAGCATTCTTCTCCGGAAACCTTGACTGTGCATTCGGTGTAAAGGTTTGTCGTGTGGAAACCCCACAGGGCTGGAAGTATTACTTTTCAGCCAAAAACAGTAGATCCTCAATCGTTTGAATGAAATCACCATTTGGGTGAGGCTTATATGCAGCTGGAATCCATATTCCACAATCACGAAATGCCGGTCCGGTTTTTATTGCGGACGGCACAAACGTTATCAGATAGAAAGAAGGATGGGTAATGGCTTATTTTCCTCTGTGTATCAATCTGGATGGTGCCAATGTCATTTTGCTAGGCGATGGGCAGGAAGCACAGACAAAACGGGATATCCTGCTGTCTTTTGGTGCCAACATCCGGGTGTTTTCCGAGAAAGAGGATTCTCGATGGGAAGAGGATCCTGCGGTGGAGCTTGTACACCGTAGTTTTCAGCAGTCGGATCTGGAACCCCGGCCTGCCCTTGTGGTGGTTGCCGAGGTGCCCTGGGCAGAAAAAGAGCGGGTCAGTCAACTGTGCCGAAACAGAGGGGTGCCGGTGAATGTTGTTGATGTTCCTGATCTTTGTAGCTTTTATTTCCCGTCCTTGGTAACCAAAGGCTGTCTGACTGTGGCAGTGTCCACTGCCGGAAAAAGCCCCGGCGGTGCCGCCTGGCTGCGTCGGCATCTGGAAAACCATATTCCGGAGCAGACAGGAGAGATTCTGGAATGGTCTTACTCCCTGCGGCAATGGCTGTGTACCGAATATCCGGAAGCAGACCGCAGAGCCATTCTGCGGAGTGCCCTTTCCCAGGCGCTTACAGAGAACCGACTTCTGACTGAAGAAGAAATACAGACAATCTTGCAAAGGCACAAAGACAATGGATGAGAAGGTCCTGGTTTCAGAGGAAACCAGGACCTTTTTTGTGGGTTATTCCACAATGATTTGCACCACGTTGGATACACTGCGTTTGCTGTTCTGATCTCCGAACACCACAAGGCGAAGATAGGGCTGTTCAAGCAACAAATACGCTTTTCCTGATTCTGCCACTTCTTCTGCCGTAAGATCTGCAGTATAGGAATCATCGGAAACCACCGTCACTTTGGAATAGGAAGCAATTTTCGTGCTTGCCAGCAAATCTTTGACCAAAATACCCCTGCCTTCCACAGAGATAGTTTCTCCCTTTCCGTTCACCCGGACACCGGACACCGGCTCATAAGCCAGGTCAGCCAGCTTGACGGTTTGTGCATGTCCGTCGACGGTTACCTGAACGGTTCCCTCAATGACCTCTTCCCGGGTAGACAGGTGGAAGTATGCGGCGATGCCGGTAAGCACCACCAGTACAAGAATCAATGCCAATGCTTTTTTAGATGTTTTCACAGGTTTTACTCCTCACTTTGTTTTGATATTGACCATACACACTGCCGAGACGGGCAGCAATGGTGGAACCCAGGAACCCGTAGAGAGAGCCGCAGGTTG
>JAZOSG010000231.1:0-9537 GCA_045657005.1 Faecousia sp. | reverse complement strand
CCATGCAGCCTGCCCGCCGATGTTCTTCACCTGGACAAGCTTTGAAACTTCCGTGCCAGGCAGTATACCCTCCAAGTCCTCAAAAGGAACAAAACCGTTGCCGGTATCAGACCGTTCCTGCAGCTCAATCTGGATACTGCCGGATGTGATCACATTTGTTGCAGTTTGTTCATGCGTAAAATACGCAGAAGTGCCATAGGCAGCTATGGACAGGCAGATCAACACAACCGCAAGCGCAAATATTCTTTTTTTCATATCTGCATCACTCCTCTAAGAATAGGAATTGAAACATCCCACATATGGGATATTGTTAATGGTATTTTGCAGGGCATACAGGAGCATCCAAAAGGATCGGGTGTTCCTGTATACCCTGCGCCCTTGCGGGCGCAGGGTATGTAGGGATTAGAAATTACACCTGAGGCTGCTGAGCTGCTTCCTGTTCAAAGTAAGCAGAAAAGGCTTCCAAGGCATTGTAGAAGCCGTCAGCCTGGATGACATGAGCCTCAACGATGATATCAAACTGGCGATCTTCAGCCAGGCCCAGTTCTTCGATGGTCTCTTCGGTCACAGTGGGGATCAGAGTGATCTTGGAGATGGGGCTGTACTGAGTGAACTCACCGGGAGTCAGACGCTCCAGATAGATGAAGTCAGCAACATAGTATTCCTCACCGTCAATTTCCACAAAGTATGCACCCTGCTCAACAAAGTTTGCGCCGCTGCTGCTAACATGTGTGTAGACAGGCTCGCTCTTATCGGTATTGTCCAGAGTGCGGGCGTCGGCATCCAGGATCTCATCGTCTTCTGCGACAAACTGGGTGTCTACATAGAAGATGTCCAGATAGGGAGCGATATCAGCGGGGATCAGATAGCTAACCATGACAAAGCAATCATTGGTGGTGCTGGTGTTCTGAACATAAGCATTCTTGGCAACGGTGCACTCCTCGAACATGGACTGAACGCGGTGCTCAGACTTCAGGTCGAAGGGCATCAGGGTTGCGTTGGGCAGATATTCAGTCTGGTAGGTTGCGTCGTCAGCAACGATGGTGGCATCGTCCAGCACTTCGGGCTGACCGGTCATGAACAGGTAACTGTTGCTGTTGGCACCGCGGTGATACTTGGATTCGTACAGCTTGGCAGAAACATTGCCGATAGCGATCACATTCGTCTTTTCATCGAAATCAGTGAAGTATGCCAGAGTGCCACCGACAATAGCGATGGCCAGCATAGCAATCACCAGAGTAAATGCTACGATCTTCTTTTTCATAGTGTTTTACTTCCTTTCAGATAGTAATTAGTGGGTGCGCGTTAAGGTAACGCATAAAGCTAGGGATACACGCCAAACCTCATAACGGGGTTGAGACATGCTTTCACCCCAAATATTACTTAACGATAATAGCGCCAGCAGTGCCTTCGGCCACGGTGATCTGATCAGCAGCAGTAATCGCAACGCGGTCCATGGTGCAGTCCACGAAAGTAACGGTAGCGCCATCGGGCAGCATATCCAGCCAGAAGGTGGTGCCGTCAAAGTCGCAGCGAGTGAAGGTCACAGAGGAGTAAGGACGAACATTGTTGTAGAGTTCAGCATTGCTGTTGAAAGCAAAGGTGCAGTTGGTGAAGGAAGCGTTGACAAAGCCGTCATAGCTGACCCAGCCTCTCAGTGCGGTATCAGAAACGACCAGATCGCCGGTATCGTCGCCGATCACATTCATTGCATAGGTGCCATCCAGGTAGCAATCAGTCACAGTGAGGGTGCCATTGACCTTCTTGCCGTCGCCGGTGTACAGAGCGCGCAGGTTGGTGTTCTCATCGGAGTTGTCGATCACGGTGATGCCAACGACATTGTTAGTGCCCTTATCAACCGGGTTGTAGCCTGCGGGGCGGACAGCGCCGGATTCGGGAGCGGCAACAACAGCGCCAAAGCCCTTGAACCACTCAGCAACATTAGCAGCATCGGCAGCGCCAAAAGCCTCGTTCAGAGCGGTAGCAGCATCAGCGAAGCCGGCAGACTGCACTGCCTGGGACAGGGTCAGGATTTCCCATGTGTCGCCGAATGCATTGCAGTAATCATTGGTAGCAGCAGAATCCAGGAACACCTGTGCCAGAGAAACAGGTGTCTTTGCATTGGGCGCCAGCGCATCGGTGTAAGTAAAGACAGCGTAAACATACTCAGCGCCATTGATTTCAACAGGAGTCCAGGAGGTCATGGTTACACCAACAGTATCATTCTGGTTCACATGGATCCAATTTTCAGCATCATAGCCAGGAGCCTCAATGGCAATAATGGTGCGGACATAAGCGTCGCTCTTGCCAGTGTTCTCAACATACACGAACTTATCAACAACGTTCTTCAAGCCTTCGTGGAACACCTTCTGGGTGCCACCGCCTACAGTGATGGGGTCTGCGGCCCATTCAATAGAGCCAACCGCGGGATATGCGGGCTTCGCCTGCGTAAAGGGAACCAGATTGCCATTAGCATCGCGTTCCTCTTCGATCTGATCAATATAAACATTGCCCAGAGTCATGACGTTGGTAGCAGCGTCCTTGTCGGTCAGGTAAGCGTAAGTGCCTGCAAAGCAGGTAGCCAGCAGAGCCACTACCAGACAGATAGTAACAATTCTCTTCTTCATAAAGAATTACTTCCTTTCAGATATTTTTAAGTGTGTATACGGCTGTGCGGTTTACATCAATCAGAGGTTTGCGGCCGCAAAGGGGAATTCGGCCTTGAAGGCAGTGGTCATTGCGGTGAAGCAATCGGCAAAGCCGTTGGCCTGAACTGCGTAAGCCTGAACATTGATGTTCATGCCATTGATAAGAGCCATCTCATTGTTGTCCCACTCGGTGGGGATGGTCAGAGTGTCAAACAGGACGATCTTGGCATTCTTTTGCTGGACAGCGTTCATGAAGATGTACAGCGTCCATGTGTTGTTGTCCTTGTCGGCATCCTGGTAAATCACACAATCTACGGTCTCATAGACCATAGACAGGCCGTTCCAGCTGGTTAGCTGCTTCGCATCGGTGGTAATCAGGCCGCCACTGGCCAGCTTGTGGATGTCAATGTTGTCATAGCCTTCTACACCGATCAGGGAGTGCAGATCACCGGTAATGGTAACCTTTGCGGCAATCCAAGCATTCTCAGACTTTGCGTCCACAGTGATGGTGGGGTCCTTGGTAACAGTCATAGCAGGGTACAGATGGTAGCTCTGTTCATCTTCGGTACGCTCTGCGCCCTTTGCGACAAGATTGCCCTCAGCATTCTTCTCCACAACAGCTTCATCCAGAGAAATGAGAACATTGCCGGTGGTGAAGGTGTTGGTCAGTCGCTCGTCGTCCTGCAGGTAAGCGAAAGTGCCGGCAAAGCAAGTAGCCAGCAGAGCCACTACCAAAGCGACAGTCAAAATTCTTTTCTTCATAGGTTTTTACTTCCTTTCAAGGGGTATTCGCGGGGATTAGCCCTGCAGACCCTGAGCTGCAGCCCAGGCACCGGCCTGATTGTTTTCAAATCCGGCCTTTTGGATTGCGTAAGCAGTGAAGGTCAGCTTGGGCAAGGCAGCATCAGCCTTGACCGTGCCGTCTTCATTGTACAGCGCATTCATCTCCGGCTTGGTGACAGTGTTGGGAACGGTAACCTTGTTGCCAGCCAGGACATAAAAGGATTCGACATCGTTTTTGCTATCTATATCCTCATCCACACTGGCAGAAACTTCACGGAAGAGGACATACGTACCGTCCAGGTCGGTACCAACGGCAATCTCAGTATCCTCACCACTGGTGGTATTGAACAGCTTCCAACCGCTGGCAATTGCATAAGTCATGTAGGTATCGAAGTTAGCGGACTCTTCAACCTGCACAAAGACATAGCAATCAATGTCTGCAGTTACGGTAACCTTGGGGTCTTTATCAATCTGAACACCAGGGATCATCTTGTATGTAGTGGTAGTCTCCTCCAGAGTCAGGTCGATATTGCTGGGGGCAAAAGTGTTTTGAACAGGCTGTGTCGCCACCTGCAGGTAAGACAGCGTGCCGGCTACGCCAATCAACATAACCAGGATCATGCTCAGCACAGTGATCAGCTTCTTCAAAGTGCTTCTTTTTGCGTTCATTGTGGTTTTCTCCTTTTATCAAGGATTTGAAATCGGTTATTTCGCGGGATTAGCCTGCGGCGGGGGTCAGTTTGAAGTGTGCCAAAGCTGCGGCATCTGTGGTAGTGGTACCACCATCCACATTCTCGGACTGATGCGCGTAAGCAGAAATAACGACAGTCTTACCCGCCAGATCGCCCATATCATCCACGGCAATAGTATCGGCATAGGTGACAGTGTCAAACACGGGCAGTTCTACATTGCCATTAGTAGCATCCACGGCCTCTTTGTAACAATAGACAGTCTTGCTGCCACTGTTGCCAACTACTCTCCACGTGCTGGGAGTGTCAATGTTCAAAGTACCAACGATGGTGCCGTTCACAACCAAGTTGTTCTCGACGCAGACATAGACATAGCACTTTTCGCTGCCTTTCTCCACGATAACTTTAGGATCCTTAGACTGAGAAGCACCGGGGACAATCTTGTAGTTATCGTTCTCCACAGGATTGAATTTTGCGGACGCAGGCTCCCCATCAACAGTTTCTTGCAAATCGATGGTGATATTACCAACTGCGAAGGTGTTGGTAACCGTATTGGTCTGGGCAATCAGCCAGGCCAGAGTAGCGCCGACACCGCAGCCGAACACCAGCACAACAGCCAGCACGGTCAAAATCACCTTTTTAACATTTTTCTTCATTTTGAGTTTCCTCCTTTCTTCAAGGATTTAAAAATGGTTATTTCACAGAATACATTCTGCGGAATACGGGATTATTTAAGACCCTTGACAGTGTCGTAGGCAGTAGCTTCGTTAACGCCCTCGGACTGGACAGCATAAGCGGTAATGGTAATTGTCTTTTCTACGATAGTTGAGAAATCAACATTGGCGCAAGTGATGGAAGTAAATACATCAATCGCTTTGCCCTTTTGGGCAGCAGTGACAACATCATTATAGCGATAATAACCATTATCAAGCTTGACCCACTTCTCCATACCATTGATAGTAACGGCTTCTCCCAAGCCATTGACGATCTTCACAAACACGTAGCAATCCTCGCTGGCAGAGTCAACAGTGACAAAGGGATTCTTCTCAATGACACGGCCAGGAACCAGCTTCAGGTTTTCCAGCTTGGTAACGGGAGTCTCGTTTGTATTCTTCTTACCAGTCTGAGGATCAACAACATACTCCTTCAGGTCGATCTTGACATTACCGGCAGTAAAGGTGTTCTTCACTTCATCGGTGGTAGATGTCAGATACGCCACGGTGCCGGCAATGGTTGCGCCTACCAACAGCACTGCGCACAGCGCCAGCAGCAGGACTCTTTTTGCTTTTTTCATTGAACTTCGTCCTTTCATTTTCAGTTTTGAAGAATTATATTTCATCACGCATAAGCGTGTATCTTCCCATTTTTGCTTTTGCGGTAATCACACGGAGGATTACTTTTTAGACTTCCTTTCCTTCTTCCTCCTCGGTTGCTTTTTTCTTCTTATCGTCCTCAAACAGATCCGGCAGGAACACCAGAAGGATCAAAATCGCACCGGCAGCAATGGCAATATACATTCCCGGAGGATTCTGAATATAGTTGGACACATATCCCAAATAGGGAATGGTAAATACCGGCTTGCCGATGATGTTCTTATAATGCACAGAGGTCGCATCCGGCACCTCATTGGCAATGCCCTGCGTAAAATAGCGAAGAGTTTCGGGATCTTCCTCATCTACCAGGACCTGTATGATCCGATGGGTTACCACGGTGTCCTTATCCAGCATGTATGTAATGTCATCGCCGACCTGTAGCGTCTTGTAATCGACACTCTTGACATAGATCAGCGAGCCTACATGGTACTCAGGCTCCATGCTCCCGGACAACACCACGAAAGGCTTCAGCTGGATTAGGCGTACGCCAACCAGTGCCACTGCTAGCAGAACCACAACGGTCACAAGCACACCACTTACCCAATTCCATACTTTTTTGATCGTTTTACTCATTCAATTTCTTTTTCCTTTCAATCAGGAGGAAGCTTATAAATCGATACGGATAGATGGGAAGGGGTTTCCGGCAAGGTATTCCTCTACATATTCTTCCACCCTCATCTCAGCTCGCCGTCTGGCCTCCACGGCATCTTCCAACCGTGTAAACCGCCCCAGATAATAGCGCTTCTTGCGGAATCTGATTTGAGCCTGATATTTCCCGTCTTTCAAGATTACACCGCGAACACCTGTATCCGAAGAAGTGTTGGAACGCGGTTTTCCAATATCTTTCGCAAACTCAATGCAAGTATCATCTGTGTAGGTCAGAATTTTTCTAAAGTCCTTTTGTTCATCCAATTCCCGCTTTACACAGCCACATGAGGTTGTGTGACCGGAAGCAAGAAGTGTTGCTCGTGCAAGAACTGTGTTTCCGCAATCACATGAGCATTCCCAAACAACGGATTTACCGCTTCGCTGCTCTGTGGGACGGATTGCAGTCAATCTTCCATACCTTTGCGCTTCCTGCACTGCCGGTTGCCGCCAACTGCATCCGCAGCTTGTTGCAGTGCCTGCGTTTAATTCGCCTGTTGGCTTCTCACAAATATTGCCGCAATCGCATTGACATTGCCACATTGTTGCTCTGCGGCTCCGGTTATCAGACTTGCACAGCACGATCAATTTCCCAAACCTTTTTCCGGTAAGATCCTGCTTTTGGATACAGCCACAGCTTACTGCGTCTGCATTTAAGTGCCCCGTGGTTTTATATGTAATGTTGCCGCACTCACAAATGCACTTCCATTTTTGCTTCTCAGGGACATATTCCAAAGCAGTCAATTTTCCGAATCGCTTTCCCGCAAGGTCTTGTCTTCTTGTTGTTCTCACCACTGCAATATCCTTATCGACCTCGCACATGTACATAACCCTCCATCTGCTGATCTTCTAATTGCAACATCTATCCAAATAGTCTTACCCTGGCACCGTTTTTGGTTCGGTTGGCACACAATCAGCAAGAAATGTATCGAAGATTTCTTCTTCGCCTCTTCTGCGGGCCTTTACTGCGTCCTCCAGCATGGTGTAGCAACCAAGGTTGTATAACTTGCCGCGAAACTTTAGCCTGGCCCGGTATTTTCCGGTCTTACGATCCAGGTATACGCCCCGCACACCACTTAGGTTTTCCGATGCTTCTGACCTGTTCTTGATTTTGGTTATTTGTGTTCCTCCCTCAAAGCCAAGGTTTGCCCTCGCTCGGGTAATGGCATATTCCGCAGCACAGTTTTGGCACATACTGATATCCGGATTCGTCAAGGTATCGGTGGCTTTATATGTAATTTCACCACATTCGCACACGCATTCCCAAAGCTGCGTCTGCCGCTTACCTCTGGAGCCGTATTTATCGGAACGGCCAATCACCGTCAGCTTACCAATCCGCTGACCAGTCAGATCATTCTTACGCTTGCAGCCACAGCTAACAGTTGTGCCTCGCTTCAGATTGCTTCCCAAGACGATCTTCTCTGTTCCACAATCGCATCGGCAAATCCAGCGACGCTGCCCTTTGGCAGTAGAAGGAGCTTGCCCAATCACAGTAAGCATCCCGAATTTCTCTCCTATCAAACTGGGCCATTCCCGCATAAGGCTATCCTCCGTTGGTTACAACACGCGATGATATTCTTTTACAGATCGTATTTGTATGGTCTTTTCATTGTGAATAAGAATGGTGCGGATAAGGAAATAATAAAGTAGGATGGTCAAATTCAGGGGGTTGCGTAGAACTACTCCTTCTAAGACACTGGTAGCTCCCACTTTCTCACCGCTATCATACCACTTTTCACGCGTAGATGTCAATGAAAAACACAGTCATATCAAGGGTTTTATGAAAAATCAATAATTCTGCGCCCATGTCGAATGGAATTTTTTAACATCCGGATATGAATTTTGTAAGCATCCAGCCTGTTTGTGGTCTTAAACAGGGTCAGTTACCCTAATTGAAGAAAGGAGTATATTACGATGCCAAAACGAGGAGAACACATTCATAAGAGAAAAGACGGTAGATGGGAGGCTCGGTATAAGAAAGAAATTGATGTCAACGGTAAAACTATCTACGGGTCCCTCTATGCAAACACCTACCGTGAGGTAAAAGAAAAGCTGCAGTTTAAGTTACAAGATATTGCTTCCGGTTTTGTTTCCGTAAAGAAGCACTATACCTTCAGCGACGCTGCATGTTTATGGTTAAAGGATTCGCAGCTGAGCTTAAAAGGCGCTTCTGTATATCGTTATGAGAATTTGCTCAATACACATATCCTTCCTGACTTCGGCAATCGATGTATAGGTCAGATCACCGGAACTGATATTAATTCTTTTCTGGCGACAAAGCTGATATCCGGCCGAGTGGATGGAAAAGGGGGGTTATCTCCGACCTATGTACGCAGCATTATGCTTGTTATGAAAGCTGTGTTGGCCTATGCAGCTGAAAATCGGATGTGTGTTCCGCTGCAAAGTAAAATCAGCAAGCCGCAACCCATTGCAAAGGAACTGCCTGTTTTGACACGAAATGAGCAGGAATTGCTTGTAAATATATGCTTAACGCAGATTGATGAGACAAAAGCATGCGTTCTCTTATCTCTTTATGCCGGTCTGCGTATAGGAGAGATCTGTGCCTTAGAGTGGGAGGATGTTGATTTAGAGAACCATCTAATTCATGTCCGCAAAACGGTATCCAGAGTTTCTGGAATAGAAAAAAACATGGAACGGTCCACGCTGGTTATTGCACAACCTAAAACGATTGCATCGTTCAGAGATATTCCTATATGCTCTTGGCTTGTTCCGGTGCTTAAACAAGTCCACGATATGCAACGTTCTTCTTTTGTTGCTTCTTCACAGCCTGGGTTTGTAAGTCCTCGGACGTTTGATTACCGGTACCATAAATTATTAAGAACAGCTGGGATCCAGACGATAAACTACCATGCATTAAGACACACCTTCGCAACACGATGTATTGAAGCCGGTGTAGATGTGAAAACACTAAGTGAACTTCTTGGCCATACAGATGCATCTATCACATTAAATACCTATGTCCATTCGTCAATGGAAAGAAAAAGAACCCAACTTGAACTGCTCCATCAGTAGCATAAATGATTGTGGTCAAAAATATTGTCAAAAAATCGCCAAAGCCTATTGTTTTGCAATGGGTTTTGGCGATTTTGGTTTAGAAGGAGTAGTTCTACGCAAAAAAGCATCTCTTCCCAATAAACGGGAAGAGATGCTTTTTGTATCTGACTGCCGTTTGGTTTCTCTGTCTTCCTTTTATTATACCGCCTATATCGGTAATAATCGAGTAAAATCGGTAGTTTATTCGTTAATATTACCGATTAAATTTGTGTACAATAAAAAGGAAAGGTGGTATGGCTATGGATGAAGCATTTGTTAGAAGCCGTATATCCCAGCTTCGTATCAAGAAAGGTGTTTCTGAGTACAGAATGAGTACGGATTTGG
>JAZOSG010000230.1:0-2862 GCA_045657005.1 Faecousia sp. | reverse complement strand
AAGAACAGTGTTGCAATTTACAAATTAAGTATATATAATATAAAATAATTCCACAATAAAGGATAATGCTTATGAATTATAAAATCGTGCCGCAGTTCCCAAATGCCACCTTCGAGCCCCACGCATTAACCAACAGCAATTCCCCTTTTTTATACTGGAATGCTACTATTTCGAAATCCTCAAAACGAAATGTTCACAGAAATCTGGAATTGGTATACTTCATCAAAGGCTCTGCACGCGTACATTTAGGAAATGACACATTTCCGGCAACTGCAGGTGATGTAGCCGTCATAGATTCCTACTGTCCACATCATTGGACCGCGGTCTGCCCTATAGAGAATATTGGTCTGATCATCGACGAAAGCTTTTGCAAGCACCACAATATCGACCTGTGCTCTTTGCATTTTACTGAGATCATTCGTGACAGCAGTTTACAGGCGCTGTTTGAAAGATTTGTATCCCTATTGGATGCACAAGGCAAATTTAAGGATGCAGAGACCAAATTGGTCCTGCTGGAGCTGCTTGTATACCTATGCAAGCATTACAGCACTGAGCAGACTTCTGTTGACACGCAGCAGGATACCGCCCTAAATCGCATCAGCTCTGCTATCGCATACATAAAGGATAACCTTTCAACCAAGCTTACTGTTGACGACATTTGCAAGGCAGTCGGCTTAAGCCGTTACTACTTTATGCGCGAATTCAAGCGGATCACCGGTTACACGCTGACTGCATATATCAACATCATCCGATGTGAGCAGGCGAAAACATTGCTTCAGACAAGTCAGCTGCAAATCAAAGAGATCTCCGCACAGTGCGGTTTTGAAAACATATCCTATTTCACGAATGTCTTTAAAAAGCATACCGGCATATCCCCCTCTGAATTCCGGGCAAACTCCAATTTTTCCAAATAACGCAACTACCCCCTCGGGTCAATCCCGAGGGGGTAGTTGTTTCGTCCGGGGTGCGGTTGGTGGAAACCGCACCCGGACATAAATAAGGAAGGAGAATATTTCTTTTGACAGAATTCGTTTTAGGGCTTTGTGATCACTGTAAACGGATCGCTCATAGCGCCATTGACGGATTCGATAACGATGGCTTCCAGGGTATCGTCCAGCTCTGTTACACCGTTGGAAACCGCGCCGGTCAGCGCCAGAGCGGCAGGTATCTGGGTCAGCTTCAGATCTGTCAGTGTTACGCCTTCCAGCTCGCAATACCAGGTGTAGGCTGCAACCAGCCGTCCCAGGTTGTTCAAATGGAGCGCGTCACGGTAGAGATCTTTTGCAGTCAAGCCCAAAACTCTTGCGTTTTGGATCGCAGTGCCAACAGGCATCAGGTAATCAAAGCTGTAGGCTCCGTTTACGATCTTATCCTGCACGGCCTGGTTGATCTTATTGTACATAGCCTCAGATGTACCGTAGTTGTTTTTGAAGTTCTGAGCTGTTGTTGGATTGGTGCTCAGCAGCTCGTCGTCATCCGGATACGCCCAGGTGAAGTTCCAGGCGAACTCAGGCTCGTAACCCAGCGTTGTAGACACATATCTACGAATCGTGCCAATATTGGCATTATAGGTATCCGCGTTGGGCGTGTGAACACTTTGCTGCTGCATGGTAACGATATCCCATTGCTCATTCTTAAGGGCATCCAGGAATGTCGCTTTCTCAGCGATCTGCCACTTTCCGATGCTTGCATCGATCGCACTGTCAAGCTTGTGGTAATAATACTGGGCTGTCTTATCATTGATAGCGTTAACATGGAACTGCAGGCTGGCTCCAGCGCTGTTCAGAACACCAATAACGATCTGCTTATCGGGGTTCTCCGCCTGATAGATCTCATACAGCAAATTGGTGCTGTCAACCGCATAGCTGTTGCCGATGGCAAGGATCTTCAGTACGCCATCATGGGCAGCAGGATTCGCATACTTGACAAACAGACCGCCGTTTTTCGCAACCACCGGCGACAACTCTTCATCCTCCAGAAGGAGAGATCCATAATAGTTGCCTGTGCTTACGCCGTTACCAGCCGGAACTGTCTGGCCTGTCAAATTCGCAAAGGATACACTCGCTTTTCCGATCCAGCCGGCATCTACCACCAGCTTGCCGCCGGTAACCTTGATGTTATCGGTCATCTCGCCGTTCATGCCAACGACCTTGGAGGTGCCGTACATGTTCAGCGTACCCTCAGTCAGGTCGATACGGCCGTTAACAGTTGCGTTGTACAGGTTAACGGCTGTGTTCGCACCGGTAATATTGATCGCAGGTGCGCTGCCATCGTCCGTAGACTGGTAGGTGCCGCCGTACAGGTTCACAGTACCGCCGGAGACGGTCAATGTGCCGGTAACGTTGGTAGTGTTCAGACCGTTACCCAGCAGGACACCGCCATTGATGATGTTCACAGTACCGCTGGAGACAGTCATTCTGCGCTCGGTGATAACATTGTAGCCATTCAGGTTCAGACAGACCGTGTAACCGGCGTTCTCGTTGCCCGCCCAGTTGATCAGGTCATATTTACAGTTGGTCGTGCCGGTGGCATCTGCATCCTGGAAGTAGTAGTGACCGCCATCTACAGGTGCGTAAACCTGTGACTTTACCTGTGTCCAGGTGACTGTCTTCTGACAGACGGGACACCATTTATCTGCTCGGGCAGTTTTTGCTTCCGTAATGATCTTGTCAGCATCAGAAACTTCAACGACCAGCTTGCCATCCTGCGGCTGCTGGGGGAGGAACCTATGCAGGTGGACGATATCATTGAGCTGACCGACATCCCCACCCGACGGGAGCTGTCGGCTCTGACCGTTTTGGAAATGGATGAACTGGAGACCCAGCACAGCGGCAAGCGCTATACCAGCCGGGTCACTCTCAC
>JAZOSG010000229.1:0-6911 GCA_045657005.1 Faecousia sp. | reverse complement strand
GCGGTGGTCTTGTGGTGTCCGGCGGCGCGTACGGTATCGATACCATGGCGCTGCAAGGCGCAAAAGATGCGGGGAAGTCTGCGGTGGCAGTGCTGGGAAATGGCGTGGACGTCGTTTATCCCAGAACCAACCGTGCCCTGTTTGATAGAATTGAGGAAAACGGTTGTTTGTTGGCAGAGTATCTGCCGGGGACAGACCCGAAACCCTGGCAGTTTCCGGAGCGTAACCGGATCATCAGCGGTCTTTCCAACGGCGTGCTGGTGGTGGAAGCACCAGAGAAAAGCGGCGCGCTGATCACAGCAAGAGATGCCCTGGAACAGGGCAGGGATGTGTTTGTTGTCCCGGGCAATATCGATGTAGCTACCTGTGCAGGCAGCAATGCCTTGCTGCAGGACGGCGCGGCTGCGGTGTTTTCCGGTTGGGATGTGCTCAAGGATTATGCATCCCAGTATCCCGACACGGTGCAAAAACGGGAGACGGCGTATTTTCCGGATCGGAATGTGTCACAGGTGAAGGTGGCACAGGCGACAAAGTTGCCAAAACTGCCCCCGGAATCTGACAAAAAAGACATTGACAAGAAAAATACCAATGATTATAGTGTTTTCGATAGCAGCAATTGTCAGCTGGGTGAGCAGGAGCGCAAGATCCTTTCCTGCCTGGATCGCACACCCAGACCTGTGGACGAGGTCATAGCCCAGACGGGCATGCCTGCCGCCCAGGTGCTGCAGATCCTGACAAAGCTGGCACTTATAGGGGTGGTTATGAACCACCCGGGCAGACTGGTGTCTGCAATATAATTTCTACTGGAGGAAATCATGGCAAGTCAATCCAAACTGGTAATTGTGGAGTCGCCGTCCAAGGCGAAGACCATTGGCAGATATCTGGGACCGGAGTATACGGTCAAAGCGAGTATGGGTCACCTGCGTGACCTGCCTAAAAGCACCATGGGTGTTGACATTGAAAACGGCTTTGAGCCGGAGTATGTACCCATGGAGAGCAAAGCGGAGCTGATCTCTGAGCTGCGCAAAGCGGCAAAAAAAGCCGATACCGTATATCTGGCAACTGACCCGGACCGGGAGGGCGAAGCGATCTCCTGGCACCTGAAGGAACTGCTGCAGCTGTCTGAGGATAAGGCACGCCGTGTTACCTTCAACGAGATCACCCAAAAGGTGGTCAATCAGTCTATTGAAAATCCCAGAGCCATTGACTATGCCTTGGTGGATGCACAGCAGGCACGCCGGGTGCTGGACCGCATTGTGGGCTATCAGCTGTCTCCGCTGCTTTGGAAAAAGGTCAGACGGGGCCTGTCTGCCGGTCGTGTCCAGTCAGTCGCTACCCGTCTGGTGGTAGACAGAGAAAACGAGATCCGCGCCTTCCAGCCCAGGGAGTACTGGTCTTTAGAGGTCATGCTGGAGCTTATGGACAAGCCCGGTTCCTTTAAGGCACATTACCATGGGGAAGAGAAGAAGCGTGAGCTGGAAAATGAGCAGCAGGTGGATGCGATCATCCGGGATATCACCGGTAAGCCCTTTACTGTCACTAATGTAAAGCGGGCGGAGAAAAAGCGTACCGCAGCACCGCCGTTTACCACCTCCACCTTGCAGCAGGAGGCGTCCCGGAAGCTGAACATGACGCCCAAGCGCACGATGGCGATCGCCCAGCAGCTGTATGAGGGCGTGGACATTGCCGGAGAGGGCACTTTGGGTCTGATCACCTATATGCGTACCGACTCACTGCGCCTTTCTGATGAAGCGATGGCTACCGCCGCAGAGGTGATCAAGGACCGCTACGGCAAGCAGTATTACTACGGAAAATTCCACACCTTTAAGACCAAATCCGGTGCGCAGGATGCCCACGAGGCCATCCGCCCCACCCATGTGGAGTTGGACCCGGAACGGATCCGGGGAAGTCTGACAAAGGAGCAGTACCGGCTTTACAAGCTGATTTGGAGCCGATTCCTGGCATCCCAGATGGCAAATGCAGTTTTTGATACCGTGTCCATCGATACAGAATGTCAGGGACATGTTTTCCGTTCGACCCACCAGAGCATGAAATTTGCAGGCTTTATTGCCGTCTATGAGGAAGGGAAGGACGAGGAGACCGAGACTATGGGCGATGCGCTGCCTGACCTGCAGGAGGGCGACAAGGCGCTTCCCCGGGATATCCGGAAGGAGCAGCACTTTACCCAGCCCCCAGCCCGTTATACCGAGGCAACCCTTGTCAAGGCGATGGAAGAAAAGGGCGTGGGAAGACCTTCTACCTATGCCAGCATCGTCTCCACCATCCAGGACAGAGAGTATGTCAATAAGGTAGATAAGCGGCTGGCACCCACAGCCCTTGGGGAAGTGGTCACCGGCTTGATGATGGAGCGCTTCCAGGACATTATCGATGTGGAATTTACTGCCAATATGGAAAACCGCCTGGACGATGTGGAAGCAGGCAAGCTGCAGTGGAAGGATGTTCTGGCAGACTTTTATAAGGATTTTCACCGGGAAATGCTGGATGCTGAAACCGCACTGGAGGGCGTGCGCTTGAAAGTGCCGGATGAGGTCACCGAGGAAATTTGCGAGGAATGTGGACGCAACATGGTCATTAAGATCGGCCGCTTCGGCAAATTCCTTGCCTGTCCCGGTTTCCCGGAATGTAAAAACACAAAGCCTATTGTGGAGAAAATGCCCGGTCGTTGTCCCAAGTGCGGCAGTACGATCCTTAAGCGCAAGTCCAAGAAGGGCTATGCCTACTATGCCTGTGAGCGTGGTGCCCAGTGCGGCTTTATGAGCTGGGATGTGCCTACGGCGGAGGATTGCCCAAAGTGCGGACAGACATTGTTCAAGAAATCCGGACGGGGCAGAATGAAGCCTTTCTGCATTAACGAAAGCTGTCCTGATTTCCTGCCGGAGGACAAGCGCGGCTATTATAAAAAGGCTGCGGATAAGAATGAAGAGGATTCGGCAAAGAAGCCTGCAAAGAAAGCAGCCGCTAAAAAGCCTGCAAAGAAGACTGGGGGCAAAAAGGCATGAGCATGGTAAAAGTGATCGGTGCCGGCCTTGCCGGCGCAGAGGCCGCCTGGCAGCTTGCTGAGAGAGGACTTCAGGTGGAGCTTTATGATATGAAGCCCGGAAAGAAGTCGCCTGCTCACCATGCTGACAGCTTTGCGGAGTTGGTGTGCTCCAATTCTCTTAGGGGCGACCGGCTGGAAAATGCTGTGGGGCTTCTGAAGGAAGAGCTGCGGCGACTGGGAAGTCTGATCCTGAGCTGTGCCGAGGCGACCCGGGTAGAGGCGGGCGGCTGTCTGGCGGTGGATCGTCAGGGCTTTTCTAACATGGTTACCGAAAAGCTGCGCACCCACCCGAATATTACGATTATTTCCCGGGAAATCACCTGTGTCCCGGAAGGTCCGGTGATCATCGCTACCGGACCGCTGACATCGGATGCCCTGTCTGATGCCATCGGAGAATACTTCGGCACTGAGCACCTGCATTTCTTTGACGCGGCAGCGCCGCTGGTCACCGCCGAGTCCATCGATATGACAAAGGCGTGGTGGCAGTCCCGGTATGACCGGGGAACACCGGATTATATCAACTGCGCTATGGATAAGGAGCAGTATGATGCCTTTGTCCGGGAGCTGATCTCGGCGCAGGAGGCGGAAGTCCACGGCTTTGAAGACAAGCGTGTCTTTGAGGGCTGTATGCCGGTAGAGGTCATGGCACGCCGTGGGCAGGATACCTTGCGGTTTGGACCTTTGAAACCTGTGGGACTTATCGATCCCAATACCGGCAAGGAGCCTTATGCAGTGGTGCAGCTGCGGCAGGACAACGCCGCAAAAAGCGTATTTAATCTGGTGGGCTTCCAGACCCACCTGAAATTCCCGGAGCAAAAAAGTGTATTTTCCATGATCCCTGCGCTGAAAGACGCGGAATTCGTCCGCTACGGGGTCATGCACCGCAATACCTTCCTCCAGTCTCCCAAGCTTCTGGACAGATGCTATGCTGACCGGCGTAATCCCCTGGTTGCCTTTGCCGGACAGATGACCGGCGTGGAGGGTTATGTGGAAAGCGCCGCGTCTGGCTACCTTGCGGCGGTTGCCATGGCGGCGAAGATAAAAGGTGAGGAAATTCCGGAATTCCCTCAGGAGACTGCCATCGGTGCGCTGGGGTTGTATATCAGCGATCAGCGGATCGAGCATTTCCAGCCTATGAATGTGAATTTCAGTATTATCACACCGCTGCAGCAGCGGATCCGTAAAAAAGCAGAGAAGAACCTGGCTCTTGCCAATCGGTCGCTTGAGATCATCGACGATCTGATCCGGAAGGGCATCTGAACAGAAAGAGGTGCGTTTTATGAAGATCATTCTTGACGCCATGGGCGGCGACCATGCACCGGAGGCACCTGTACTGGGCGCAGTGCAGGCAGCGAAGGATTTTGGTGCACAGATCACTCTGGTGGGTAAAGGGGAAGCGATCCTTGAGGTCATGCGCAGCCACGGCATTCACGACCTGCCCGAAGGCATGGAGATCGCCAATGCGGATGAGGTCGTGGATATGCATGACGACCCTGCAAATGTGATCCGCAAGAAGAAAAATTCGTCCATGGTCGTAGGCTTGCGAATGGTGGCTGACGGCGAGGGCGATGCCTTTGTTTCTGCCGGCAGCACCGGTGCGCTCTTGTCCGGTGCGACCCTGATCGTGAAACGGGTAAAGGGGATCCGCCGTGCGGCCATGGGTCCTGTCATGCCCAATAAAGCGGGGGGCAAGACTGTGATCCTGGACTGCGGTGCAAATGCCGAGTGTACCCCGGAGTTTTTACTCCAATTCGGCCTGGTTGGGTCCTTGTATGCCAAGAAGTACTTAGGTGTGGAAGATCCTAAGGTCGGTCTTCTAAACATCGGAACTGAGGATTCCAAGGGTACGCCCCTGCAGAAGGAAGCTTATGCATTGCTTACGGATGCGGCGCAGCAAGGAATTTTGAACTTCGTGGGCAATGTAGAGGCAAGAGATGTGCCTCTGGGAGCTGTGGATGTGGTGGTGTGCGACGGGTTTGCAGGCAATGTGCTGCTGAAATCTATCGAGGGTACTGCTATGTTCATGGGCAGCCTGATGAAGCATAAGATCTTCAAAAGAAACCTGCTGTCAATGTTTGGTGCTTTGTTCTGCAAGCCAGGTATCGATGAAGTTATGAAGATGCTGGATTACCGGGAGATCGGCGGCACCCAGTTTTTGGGTATTAAAAAGCCGGTCATCAAGGCACACGGTTCCTCTGACGCGTTGGCGTTCCGCAATGCGGTGCGTCAGGCGATGGATGCTGCCAAGAGCGATATTTCCGAGGAACTGGAGCAGGGCTTGAAGGCTCTGGTAAAGGTGGAGGAACCGGCGAATGATTAAAGATCTGGAAGCAGCCATTGGCTACCGGTTTGCAAATATCACCCTGCTGCAAAATGCGCTGACCCACTCTTCCTATGCAAATGAGCGGTGGCATGACAGCTTGAAAAGCAATGAGCGTCTGGAATTTTTGGGTGACTCGATCCTGGGCATGGTGGTAGCAGAGTATCTGTATAAGACCTTTCCGGATCGCCCGGAGGGGGAGCTGACCCGGATGCGCGCGGACATGGTGTGTGAGCAGGCGCTTGCCGAGGTGGCGAACCGGCTGAAGCTGGGAGACCACCTGCTGTTGGGTCACGGTGAGGAGCAGGGCGGCGGCAGAGCCCGTGCATCCATTTTGGCGGATGCTGTGGAGTCTGTGATCGCCGCAAGCTTTCTCGATGGCGGCATGAAAGCAGCAAAGGGTTTTATAGAGCAGTTTATCCTGTGCGATGTACCGGTGACCCGGCTGCACAACATAGACTATAAGACCGCCCTGCAGGAGCGGGTGCAGCAGAAGAAGGATCAGCTGTTAAGCTATCACCTGGTTGGTGAATCCGGACCGGATCATAATAAGCGCTTCACCGTTGCGGTGCAGCTCAACGGCGAAGAAGTGGGACAGGGGACAGGCAGCAGCAAAAAGCGTGCGGAGCAGGAAGCTGCCCGGTCAGCGATGGAAAAGCTGTTTCCCCAGCAATGACCCGGAAAATGGGTGTAAAAATTTTCCATTATACGCTTTTGGATGTGAGCTTGCGCAGGATCTTCAATTGACAGAAACCGACATATATTTTGCGGATTTTTTAAAATTAAACAGGATAACCTAAAATACTTGCAAAACAGCGATATAGAGGCTATAATAAGGCAAAGACAGAAATAAGGAGCTATGCGGTATGCAGACAGTTAAAGAACAATGCGGCACAGCGCTGAACGATAAAGAAAAAGAATATCAGCCTCCTGAACCGAAGCCTGTCTACGAGGTTTGTAAGCGGATCTTCGATCTGGTGATGTCCACGCTGGCGCTTGTCTTGCTTAGCCCAGTGTTTTTGATAGTCGCAATCGCCATCAAGCGCGAGGACGGCGGCAAGGTTTTTTACAGCCAGACAAGACTTACCAAGGGCGGCAAGGAATTCAAAATGTATAAATTCCGTTCCATGTGCCCGGATGCGGACAAAAAGCTGGACGAGCTTCTGGATCAGAATGAAATGGAAGGCCCGGCTTTCAAGATGCGCAATGACCCCCGTATCACGAAGGTGGGTGACTTTATCCGCAGAAAAAGCATCGATGAGCTGCCGCAGCTGATAAATATTATCAAGGGCGATATGTCTATTATCGGTCCCAGACCGCCGCTGCCCCGTGAAGTGGAGCAGTACACGCCTTACCAAATGCACCGCCTGGATGTAAAGACAGGTCTTGCCTGCTACCATGAGTGCCAGGGCCGTAATGAGGAAAAGGATTTTGACAAATGGGTAGAGTCTGATCTGCAGTATATCCGCGAGCGCAGTATGCTGACGGATCTGAAGATCATTTTCTGGACGATCCGCATCGTACTCACCG
>JAZOSG010000228.1:0-10110 GCA_045657005.1 Faecousia sp. | reverse complement strand
CGTGGAACTGAGTGGGGCTGATACCGGAAGCGATACGGCTCATGCGGTCCTGACCCATGGTCTCGCCACGGGTCTGGTCGCCCATGCCGTAGGAGTTGTTGAAAATGTTGTACAGAATGGGCATGCCGTCATTGTGGCTCTCCCACAGAGTCTTATACTGATCCATAGCAGAGAAGTTCAGGGCTTCCCAAACAGGACCACGAGCCATAGAGGCGTCACCGACGTTACAAACAACGATGCCCTTCTTGTTATTGACCTTCTTGTACAGAGCAGCGCCGGTAGAAATGGTGCCGGAACCGCCAACAATTGCGTTGTTGGGGTAAATGCCGAAAGGCAGGAAGAAAGCGTGCATGGAGCCGCCCATACCCATGTGGAAGCCGGTCTCACGGGCAAAGATCTCGGAAAGTGTTCCGTAGAGGATGAAGCGGATCGCCAATTCCTTGACATCTTTGGTCTCGCCCAGCTTCTGGGTGGCGCGCAGGCACTTACCCTCCAGGAAGTTCTCCATCACATCCATCAGCTGCTCATCGGACATCTTATTGATGGTGGACAGCGCCTTGGCAAGGATCTCAGAGTGAGAGCGGTGAGAACCGAAAGCGAAATCGTTCTCATCCAGCAGGTAAGCCTGACCGACACAGGCAGCCTCCTGACCGGTGGACAGGTGGGCAGGGCCGGGATAGGTATGGTCGATGCCGTTGTAGGAACCCTGGGTCTTGTTCAGATTCAGCATGGTCTCAAACTCACGCAGAACAGTCATATCCCGGAAAATGCGAACCAGATCTTCCTTGGTGTATTTACCGGAATCCAGCTCTTCCTTCACGGTCTTATTGTACTGGTTAACGGGAATGTCGTTGAAGGTGACCTTGCCGGGTGCTCTGACCGCAGCAGGATCGACAAATAAACTCTTAGGCATAATGTTTCCTCCTCTTCTTACTTAGCAAGCAGAGTGGTGAAGTTCTCCAGATTGCTGCACAGCTCCTTCTGGAACTTAGCCGCAGGAGTACCGTCCACTGCGCGGTGATCGTAGGTCAGGCTCAGACCCATGGCAGGGTAGATCTGGATAGCGCCGTCCGCACCCTTACGGACACGGTCAACAGTACCGCAGACACCCAGAATACCGGTCTGAGGAGGATTGATAACGGGGGTGAAGGACTCGACACCCATGTTGCCCAGGTTGGACACAGTGAAGCTGCCCCCGGAGAGCTTGTCCGGGTTGATAGCGCCGTCACGGCACTCAGCAGCCAGGGACTTGACAGCCTTGGAGATCTCCAGCAGGCTCATCTGGTCAGCGCCAACGATGGTGGGAACCATCAGGCCACGGGGGGTATCCACAGCCACGCCCAGATTCACATGCTTGAAGCGGCGGATGGAGTTGTCGTCCAGCATGTTGGCGTTCAGGTCGGGATGGTTCAGCAGCGTCCGGGAGACAGCGTACAGAATGATGTCGCCCAGGGTGATGCCTGCATACTCGTCACCGGCAGACTTCAGCATCTTGCGGTAGGCAAGGATGTTGGTGGCGTCAAAGCTTACGGTATGGGTCAGCTGTGCCATGGTGGACAGACTGGTATGCATAGACTTGGAGATCGCACGGCGGATACCACTGAACTTCACATCCTCGTAGGCAGGACCGTCGCAGACAGCAGCCTTGGCAGAAGCGGGAACGCCCTCGGCGATCAGCTTCTCCACATCCCGCTCGATGATACGGCCATTGGGGCCGGTACCCACAGCCAGAGAAGCGTCGACACCGGCAGCCTTTGCCAGCTTGGCTGCTCTGGGAGAGACAGGTGCGCCGGGAACGATCTGGGCAGCAGGTGCAGCAGCAGGCTCGGCAGCAGCGGCAGGTGCGGCAGCCACTTCCTCGACCACAACAGGCGCGGCGCCGGGCTTCAGGCAGTCAGTAGGCTCGCCCTCGGGACCCACAGCGCAGACATTCTCCAGGCAGGGAACCTCCTCGCCCTCTTCAAAGAAGATGGCAAGCAGCTTGCCCTCTGCAGTGGACTCACACTCAAAGCTGGCTTTGTCAGTTTCGTATGTAAACAGAATGTCGCCGATCTTTACATCGTCGCCCACCTGCTTGAGCCACTCGCCGATGATGCAGGACTCAACAGTGATGCCCGCCTTGGGCATGATGACCGCCTGTGCCTTGGTATTGGCAGCGACAGCTGCGGCAGCAGGCGCAGCAGCGGCAGCGGCAGGTGCTGCAGCGGCAGGCTCGGCAGCGGCGCTGCCGCCCTTCAGAGAGGAAGTGTCCTCACCGGGTGCGCCGATGGCGCAGACATTGACCAGACAAGGTACCTCGTCGCCCTCTTCAAAGAAAATGTCCAGCAGAGTGCCCTCCGCAGTGGACTCGCACTCAAAGCTGGCCTTGTCGGTTTCATAAGTGAACAGAATGTCGCCAACCTTGACCTGGTCGCCAACCTTCTTTACCCACTCACCGATAATACAGCTTTCGACGGTAATACCGGCTTTGGGCATGATGACAGCATTTGCCATGATATATCCTCCTTATGGTGTTATAGCGTGTTAATTATAACTTATCATAACACCTTTCGTCAATAGCAATTTCACAGAAAAAGTAAAAACCGGGGCGGTTGACCGCTCCGGTTTTCTGTAAAAATCTCTCACAGCAGCTGGACGCCTGCCTGCTCTGCCGCCCGGGCAAATGCCTCGGGTACGGGATCATTATCGCAAATCATATAATCCACATCCGCAAGGGTGGCAAAGGTATAGGGCATCAGGCAGCTGAACTTTTCATGACCGCACATGACGACGCTGGTGCGCGCCTTGCGGATCACCAGCCGCTTGACCAGCATATCCCCCTCCGTGCCGCAGGTAAAGCCCGCGTCCACACTGCAGCCAGACACGCCGATAAACGCCAGGTCAATATTGATCCCTTCCAGCATTTGCAGGGTGTTTTGCCCGGAAAGCGCCAGGTTTTTCCGGTTGATCGTACCGCAGCACAGGGTCACCACCGGATTGTGCAGACGGCACAGCTCCAAAGCGATGCTGGGACCTGTGGTGAAGATATTCATGCTGATATCCGGCAGCGCCTTGGCAAGTGCCAGATTGGTGGTGCTGGCATCAAGGAAAATAGATGCATGGGGCTGGATCAGCTCCAGCGCCTTGTTGGCGATGACCATTTTGCCCGGGTTATTTTCACGCATGCGCACATTAAACTCCGGATCGCCGGTCAGGCGTACGGATTTCGCGCCGCCACGGAATTTCACCACTGAACCGCTTGCCTGCAGCGAATCCAGATCCCGGTGGATGGTCATAAGGGATACATTGGGAAATAGAGCCTGCAGCTCCTTGATGGTCACTACATTCTTCTGCTCAATATATTCCCGCATCTGCTCTTGACGAATACTGTACATAGTGCCTCCCAAATGTTAATATTATAACAATCTATCACAAATATAACATCCGCTTACACATTTTGTCAATGGGTTTTTACAATAATCACTAGCCAAGGGCGGAATTATAGTATACAATAGTTTTTGAAAACCCGACTCTGTAGGTGAGACACATGATCGAAAAGCTTTTGATATATAACAGTGATACCCTCGACCCCTATTGGAATATCGCAACTGAAAAGTATTTGCTGGAGACTGTGGAGGCAGGCTGCTGCATCCTGTATCTGTGGCAAAACAAAAACACTGTGGTCATTGGCCGCAACCAGAATGCCTGGGCAGAATGCCGCACCACCCTGCTGGAACAAGAAAGCGGCTTTCTGGCACGGCGGCTGTCCGGTGGCGGTGCTGTGTATCACGACACCGGTAATCTGAATTTCACATTCCTCATGCGTGAGGAGGATTACGACCTGGACCGGCAGCTGACGGTCATCCAGACTGCCTGCGCCACCGTGGGGATCCCGGTGGAACGCTCCGGGCGGAACGACCTGCTGGCGCAGGGGCAAAAATTTTCCGGCAACGCCTTTTATCACAGTCATGGGCGTGCCTATCACCACGGCACACTGCTGGTCAACGCGGATATGGAGAATCTGTCCCGGTATCTGACCCCCTCCAAGGCAAAGCTGGAGACAAAGGGCGTTGCTTCTGTCCGCTCCCGGGTGGTCAATCTCCAAACCCTTGCCCCTAAGCTGACCTGTCAGTCCCTTGCCCATCTTATGGAGCAGGCGTTTTCCTCCGTGTACGGCATACCGGCTGAATCCATCACTTTAAGCGAAGATGCTATGCAGAAAATCAAGGCAGCTGCCGCGGAGCTTTCCTCCTGGCAGTGGCTTTACGGGCAGCGGCTGCCCTTCTCTTTCCGGTGTGAGCAGCGCTTCCCCTGGGGCAGCTTTGCGCTGCAGCTGCAGGTGGAGTCAGGTCGGGTACAAACGGCACAGGTCTTTTCCGACGCTATGGACTGGACACTGGGAGATACAGTGACCCAGGCATTGACCGGCTGCCGCTTTTCTCTGGAAGATATGTGCCACGCTCTGAAAGCTGCATTGGAAGATCCACAGGTCTGCCGGGATATCTGCCAGTTGCTCAGCGCCCAGAATATCTGAGGAGGTTTCTATGGACACACGCTTTGTTTATATCGTCTTCTCAGCAACCCCCTATCGAATGGGTAAATTTATCCGCAGCTTCACCAAGGAGACTTATAACCACGCCAGTATTGCACTGGACGAACAGCTTACCCGGATGTACGGCTTTTCCCGGCGGTATTACCGCACACCGTTTTACGGCGGATTTGTCAAAGAATCTCTTTCCCGGTATCATGTGGGCGGAAAGGCCACCGATGTGCGCATTTGCCGCCTGCCGGTGACAAATGCCCAATACGAGGCTCTGGAACAGCTTCTTTTGCAGATGGAGCAAGCGCAGGAGCACTACCTTTACAATCACTTATCTGCTGCGGCCTGTCTCTTCCGTCGACCGGTCAAGATAAAAGACGCGTACACCTGCATTGAATTCTGTGTGCGGATCCTCAAGGATCTGGGCATCGATGTGGATCCGGATCAGTATTATACCGTCGGTCAGGTGGAGCAGCTGCTGCGCGCTTACGCCATCTATACAGGGCCTATGCCACAGCCGCAGGAATACGATGCGGTCTACTATGCTCCCAAGCCTGTGGCGCATCCCACATTTACGACCTTCAAAGCCATTGCCGCGCTGCTTCGCAGATAATATAAACGGTGCTGTCTTATGTTTAAGACAGCACCGTTTGTTTATAGTGTTTCTATCTCTTCCAGCCAGAGACTGGCACAGGCATCACTGGGCATTTGCAGATCTCCCCGGGGACTGATCCCTACAGAGCCGACTTTGACACCATCCGGCTGGCAGTTTCGCTTGAACTGCTGACCGAAGAACCGGCGGTAGAAAACAAGAAGCCACTTTTTGATCACTGCCGCGTCATAGTCCCGGGCAAAGGCACGGCAGGCAAGGGTATAGATCTTTGCAGGCGCAAAGCCCCGGCGCAGCATGTGGTACAGGAAGAAATCATGCAAAGCGTACGGTCCTACAAGATCCTCTGTCTGCTGGCTGATCCTACCCGACGGGTCCGGCGGCAGCAGCTCCGGGCTGATGGGTGTATCCACAATATCTGCTAAAACTTCCCCCACATGCGCATACGCCGGCATTTCCCCTATGGTTCGGATCATGTGCGGGATCAGCGTTTTCGGGACAGCGCTGTTGACACTGTACATGCTCATGTGGTCACCGTTATAGGTGCACCAACCCAGCGCCAGCTCGCTCAGGTCACCGGTTCCTACCACGATGCCGCCGAGCTTTCCGGCGTAGTCCATCAGGATCTGGGTGCGCTCCCGTGCCTGAGAATTTTCATAGGTGGTGTCGTGTACCTGAGAATCATGACCGATATCCCGGAAGTGAATGGTCACTGCCTCCCGGATGGGGATCTCCCGTACACTGATGCCCAGCTGCTGCATAAGGGTCAAAGCATTCTGATAAGTCCTGTCGGAAGTACCAAAGCTGGGCATCGTCACTCCGTGGACATCTGTAACAGGTCTTCCCAACTGACGCATCGCCTCCACCGCCACCAAAAGTGCCAATGTAGAATCCAGACCGCCGGAAATACCGATGACCGCCTTGGCATTGATGGCTGACAGTCTGCGCTTCAAGCCTGCCACCTGAATGCCGAAAATACTTTGACAGCAGGCTGTCCGCGCTGACTCTTTTTCCGACACAAAGGGCATTTTCGCCACCCGGTAAAGCGTACCGTCGCTACGAAGATGAGGCGAGGCCACACCGCAAAGCCGCATTTTATCTGCTGCGGTGCAGGCTGCCGCGTCCCGGAAGGAGGTCTTGCGCATTCTGTCTCCCCGGACGATTCCCAGATCCGCATCTGTCATCAGCAGGTCTTCTTCTATGATCCGGTTTTCACTTTCGGCAAGGATCCTTCCTCCCTGGGCGATCACACTGTGACCGGAGAAAACCAGGTCCTGGGTCGACTCCCCTGCACCGGCAGAGCAAAAGGCATACACACAGCTGCAGGACGCGGATTGGTGCAACACCATATCCCGGCGTTCCTTGCGCTTCCCCACAGTCTCATTGCTGGCAGCCAGATTCACGATCACCTCAGCACCGCTCAGGGCAAGATTTGCACTGGGCGCGATCGGCACCCACAGATCCTCACAGATCTCTACGCCAAGCTTTGTTCCGTCACCCAACTGAAAAAGGATATCCGTTCCCACAGGAACAGGATATTCCAGTTCCAGAGCAAGCTCCGCAGCATCCAGATACCCCTTGCGCAGATCCGTACCGCAGGCAAACCAGCGTTTTTCATTGAATTCATTATGATCCGGCAGGTAAGATTTTGGCACCACGCCCTGCAGCACACCGCTGCCGATGACCGCCGCGCAGTTATAAAGCTGCCCGCCGATCACCAACGGCAGTCCCACCACCGCTGTGACCTCCGGATGCTCCGAACTGCATTGCAGGATCCGGCGCAAACCTGCAATGACCGACTCCTGCAGGTTCTTTTGGAAAAACAGATCCCCACAGGTATACCCTGTGATGGCAAGCTCAGGAAAAACTGCCAAGTCAGCCTTGTTGCCGTCTGCCTGGGCGATCCCCCGGCAGATATCCTCTGTATTTTTCTTCACATTCCCTACCTGCACCGGCGGTACGACACAGGCGATCCGGATATAATCCAACATAGGATCCCTCCATTTCTTTGTGCCTATCATAACACATTCTTACCAATTTTCAAGAAAATAAAAGGATGGCAAACTGTGTTTGCCATCCTTATCTTCTTATTCTTCCGGAAGTGTCACATCTTCTTCGGTCAGGATCTCCCCGTTCATGACCCGGTCGACCAATTCAGCCGCGTGTGCCACTACTTCTTTATTGGGATGCATCACATAGGCGTAAACACCGGGGGCAGAATAGGTCTTTTCACTGCCGCCCTTGCCGGTAACAGCAAAGGACTGAATATTCCAGCTTGCCATATCTTCCAGCTGCATCTTAACCAGCATGCTGATCTCATCCATGCTCACACTGGTGCTGAACATACCGCCCAGGCTATCCAGAATACTGGAATAATTGGAAATAATGGTGGTGCCGGTGGTCATTTTCTCAATCAACGCTTTGACCACCTTCATCTGGTTTTTGCCTCTGCCGTTGTCACCGCCGCTAACATGATACCGCTCTCTGGCATAATCCAGTGCCTGTGCGCCGTTGAGCTTATTTTCACCCTTTTTGATATAGGTATCCCGGGCCTTAAAGGACTGGTCAGAATAGATCGTAACACCGCCAACTGCATTGATCAGCTTTTCATAGCCCTTGAAATTGATCTGGGCATAGTAGTCCACTTCCAGATCGTACAGCTCTCCCAGTGTCTCCATAGAGCACTCTGTTCCGTAAAGTCCGCAGTGGGTCAGCTTATCCAGCTTGCCGTTGCCGGCAGGGTTAGGAACATAGTAATCTCTGGGGGTATTTATCAGCAGTACCTGCTTTGTCACAGGATTGACCACCGCAAGGATGTTGACATCGCTCCGGCTCACTCTCAGCTTGGAGCTGCGGGTATCAGATCCGCTGATATAGATGATGAACGGAGCGTTCGTGATGGTCCTCTCAACCTCGGCAGGGTCAGTCTGTTCTGTCTCGGTAGGCTGTGTTACTTCCAACTGGGACAGGGGCATGGTATGCAGGATCCGTGCTTTCTGGGTAAAGTCCGTATAGGCGTCTTCTTCCATCAGCAGCGTCACCGCCGCACCGTTCATGATCACCGCATCCACCTGGCTGCTGAAAAGGGCGTCCGCCAGATCGGAGGCTTTTTCAAGCTCCGCGGGCTCCAGGGTCTTGCTGATCTGCTCCTCGATCACAACGATCGCCTGCTGGGTATGCTCCTCATCGTAATCCGCAATGATGGCGTATGCATAGTCCTTCGTATCAGCAAGGGTCTGCGCCGGATCCTCATTGCGGACAAAAACGTACATATTTCTGACGCTTGTTTCCTCCCCAGAATTGGTCACCGCGTGGATCGTCTTGTAGGCATCTGCCGCCAGCTTTGCCAGCAGCGCGCAGCCGCAAACAATGATCAGCGCAAGGATACAGGCAACGATCCTGCGTGCAGTACCCACGGGCTTTTTCCCGTGAGCAAACAGCAAAAGTGCCGTTATCGCAAGCAGTGCGGCCAGCACCACAAACAGAACGACCGTATATTTATCAGGCAGCACATTCAGCCGCAAAATGATCGCGGCAGTCAAAGCCTCTGCCGCCAGCTGCAGCAGCAGGATCACACCGGACAAAATCGCCCAGATTTTGTTATTTTTCATAGTAAACATCCCAATTCCCAAAAATTAATCTGTTCTTTAGTATATATCCTTGTCAAAAGAAAGTCAATGCCGGCAGACTACTGATTACGCATATTTTTGCGGTTTTTCCCATTTTTCTCTCAACTGCCGGAGCTGATCGCCCAAAGATTTCGTATCTGATCCCCGAACTGGTCAAATGCCCACAGCTTTGACGAGCGCTCCACGCTGTTAGGATCGTTGACACGGAATTTTCCGTCCTCATAGCCGGTCAGGACAATGAAATGACCGGTGGTGGTAAACACACCGGGACCCATGATGCAGATAACGGGATTTCCCTCCTCCAGCTGCTTGCGGATCCTGCCTTCCACCAGAGGCAGCTCCTTGACATTCAGTCCCAGCTTGACTGCCCCCTTGCTGATCAGCGTCCAGGCGCTGCCGTTGCCGGGAACGCAATAGCCCTCATCGATGGCAAACTGGATCATCTTATCAGGACTCATCGTTTCGTCCCCGGTCAGGTAGTAGGCAACCATCGACAAGCACACAGGACCGCAGGCGGTGATACCTGCCACATCCGCACCGTAAGGGATATATCCCCAGCGCTTATCCCACTGCATAAATAGCGGCACCGTTTCACTTTCAGCATATTCGCTCAGATCTACAGTATGGGTCTTATCATGCTCAAAGGGATACTCCAGCACAAAGCTGCGTGTTTCCGGGTTGACATACAAAAGCTCGATCATGCTCTGCGGATAGGCTCTGTAGGAAATGCCGCTGTAATCGGCAAACGCCGCCACCGTCCGCTCCGCCCAGTTGCGCGTATCCACCACAGGCTGGGTGGTCGGCTGGGTCTGGGTCTCAGACGGTTCCGTCTGCACTGGCGCTTCTTCCCCACAGCCTGTCAGGCAGCTAACCAGTATGCACACCGCCAGAAGGGCAGCGATCCCTTTTAATGACCGTAAGTTCTTCATCAGCTTATCCCCTATGATTTTATCGTATCCCAATTGTAACAGATAATCGACAAAAAGTCTTTAAGAAATCCTGAAAATCATAAAAAAATTTGCGCCTTTTGAAAAGGCGCAAATTTTGATCAGATTCCTGCCAGTTTTTTCAGCTCCGGAGCAAGGTCGGTAGCTTCCCAGGGACGGTCTGCCACACCGAAGTGTCCCTCCCGGGCAGTTTTGCCGTAGATGGGTCTGCGCAGCTGCAGTTTGCGGATAATGCCTGCAGGGGTCAGATCACAGGTCTTGCGCAGCAGCGCGGTCATTTCCTCATCGGCAATCTTGCCAGTGCCGTAGCTGTCCACCCGGACAGAAACCGGCTCAGCAACACCGATGGCATATGCCAGCTGTACCTGCACCTGGGTCGCCAGACCTGCCGCCACCAGGTTCTTT
>JAZOSG010000227.1:0-4831 GCA_045657005.1 Faecousia sp. | reverse complement strand
TGCAATGCAGGATGTTCTGCATGTTGCATCTGTGGCGGTGATCGCGGTTTTGCTGGTGGTCAGCTTGCTGATCATCTCCAATACGGTCAAGCTTGCTATGTATGACCGCCGGGACGAGATCGCCATTATGAAGATGGTGGGTGCCACCAATGGCTTTATCCGCCTGCCTTTTGTGGTGGAAGGCTTTGCCCTGGGTATGATGGGCGCGGCGCTGGCATTTGGTCTGGAATGGCTGATGTATGATGCGCTGGTGCTGCGGCTTGAGGCGGTGGATACTCTGAAGCTGTTCAGCTTTGTGCCGTTTACGGAGCTGCTGTGGCCCATGGTCGCGACATTTGTGTCCGCCGGCCTGTTTGTGGGCGTTGTAGGCAGCTGGACTTCCATTCGGAAGTTTATGGACGTGTAAAGGAGTCTATACTATGAGAAAGAGAAAGCTATGGGTATCGATCCTTGCCGGGATCTTGGCATTTGTCCTGGTCTTTGGATTGGTAGCCGGTGTCCTGCCTTATCTGGTAGATGCGAAGGCTGCGTCCTCCAGTGAACTGAAGCAGCAGCTTGACGCGCTGAAGGCAGATAAAAAGGAGATCGATGCCACGATCAAGGAGTTGGAAGGTCAGCTTTCCGATAACCTGAGCGATATGCAGGCGATCGTGGATCAGAAAAACACCATCGACCAGCAGGTGTTTATGCTCCATGAAAAGGTAGCCAACATCAATGAGCAGATCGCGGCTTACAGCAATTTGATCGCGGATAAGCAGGAAGAGCTGGACGCTGCGGAGCAGCGCCTTGGCGAACTGAACGAGAAGAACAAGGAACGCATCCGTGCCATGGAGGAGGATGGAAGTCTTTCCTATTGGTCGGTGCTGTTCAAGGCAAACAGCTTTGCCGATCTTCTGGACCGGCTGAACATGGTCGAAGAGATCGCTGCCGCTGACCAGCGCCGTCTGAAGGAAATGAGCGAGGCTGCGCAGGTAGTGGCAGAGACAAAGGCATCCCTGGAAACAGAGAAGGCAGGCCTGGAAGAAAATAAAAAGACTCTGAATGAGTCTCAGACTGAGTTGGAGGCTAAGCGTGCGGAAGCAGACAAGCTTCTGGCAGAATTGGTCGCCACCGGAGATGAGTACGAAAAGCTTCTGGAAGAGGCGGAAGCCGAAGCAGGAAGATTGGACGATGACATCGGCGATGCTAAGGAAGCATATGATAATGCTAAGTATCAGGAATGGCTTGCTACATCTGTTCCGCCGACCACTTCCTCAAGACCCTCCGGCGGCAGCGCCGGCACAAGCAATGTGGTCAGCGGCGCAACCTGGCTGGTGCCCTGTAACTATACCAGATTCTCCAGTCCCTACGGCTATCGGATCCATCCGGTGTACAAGGATTGGCGGTTCCATTACGGTGTTGACCTGTCCGCACCCTCCGGAACACCGATCATTGCAAGCCGCGGCGGCACAGTAGTCACGGCAAAGTACAGCTCCTCCGCGGGCTATTATGTGACAATTGACCACGGTGATGGCTTCCAGACGATCTACATGCACATGACCCATTATGTGGTCAAAAAAGGCGATACGGTCTCTGCCGGCCAGACTATCGGCTATGTGGGTTCCACCGGAACCTCCACAGGACCGCACCTGCATTTCGGTGTTAAGTACAACGGCTCCTATGTAAACCCCGCAAACTACATCAACATCTGATCCTTACTATCCCACAGCCCGTAACGGGCTGTGGGAAATGCGCTTATTTGAGGTGGACCTATGGAAAAACAAAGTAAGCTTTTAAACTGGACATGCAGGATCCTGTCTTATATCCTGGTGGCAGCATTGGCGTCTGGTGCGACCTTTGCTTTGGTCGGTATCCGCAGCACCTCAAAGCTGGAGCAACTGCAGATGCTGATCGAGAAACGCTTTGTAGGCGAGGCAGACAGTACCTATCTTCAGGACGCGGCAGCGGCAGCAATGGTCAACGCTACAGGGGATAAGTGGAGCTATTATATCCCTGCATCCCAGTATGATGCCCACATGGAGCAAATGCAAAATGCTTATGTAGGCATCGGCGTGACCATCTCCACAGAAACTGCGGAGGAGGGCTTCCTTGTGCAGCAGGTGGAGCCGGGCGGCGGCGCTGCCGAGGCAGGTATCCAGCCGGGAGACCTGCTTGTAGAGATCGAGGGGCAGAATGTTGCCCAGATCGGCCTGGATGGGGCAAGTGCGCTGATCCGGGGCGATGAAAATACCCAGGTAAAGATCGCTGTGCTCCGGGACGGCGAAAAACTGGAATTCTCCGTCACCCGGCGTACCATTCAGGTGGTGGTGGCCCAGGGACAGATGGTTACGGACAGGATAGGACTTGTGAGCATCACAAACTTTGATGAGCGCTGCGCCGAGGAGACCCTGGCGGCTATTGAACAGCTGCTTGAACAGGGAGCGCAGGCGCTGATCTTTGATGTGCGGTTCAACCCCGGTGGCTATAAGACAGAATTGGTAAAAGTACTGGATCACCTGCTGCCGGAAGGACCGGTGTTCCGCAGCGAGACTTATGACGGTCAAGAGAGCGTAAGCACTTCGGATGCGGAATGTCTGGAGCTTCCCATGGCGGTGCTGATCAATGAGAGCAGCTACTCCGCGGCGGAGTTTTTTGCGGCAGCACTGGATGAGTATGATCGGGCGGTGCTGGTGGGAGAGCCTACCACAGGCAAGAGTTATTTTCAGAATACTTTCCGGCTGATCGATGGCTCTGCGGTGGGGCTGTCTGTGGGTAAATATTACACCCCCAACGGCGTCAGCCTTGCTGACGAGGGTGGACTGAAGCCGGAGGTCCAAGTGGATCTTGACGATGAAACAAAATCAAAGATCTATGCCGGAACACTGAAGCCGGAGGAGGATCCTCAGATCCAGGCTGCAATTGCCGCGTTGAAAGAAGGAATGTGATATTCCGTTCTTGACGGAATGGATTTTTTCCTCTATAATATTGGGAGCTATCGAATTTTTTGCTGAGAAAGGATGTCTACTATGGCAAAAGAATTTAAGATCACCAGCCTGCGTCTGGCAGAACTGGAAAAGGAACTGAACTATCTGAAAACTACCCGTGAGCGTGAGATCGCGGCGATGATCGCCGAAGCACGCTCCTACGGTGACCTGTCCGAAAACTCGGAATACGATGCTGCGAAGAACGAGCAGGCAAAGCTCTATGGCCGCATTGCGGAGATCGAGGATATTCTGTCCCATGCTGTGATCATCGAGGACGAGAATGAGGCAACCGGCCGTGTTGGCCTGGGCTGCCGTGTGGTCGTTGAGGATCTGCAGAGCGGTGAGAAGACTGAGTACCGCATTACCGGTTCTCAGGAAGCCAATCCTATGGAGTACAAGCTTTCTGGCGACTCTCCCTTTGGTCGCGCCATCGTTGGCAAGGCGGAAGGGGAGACCTTCATGGTCATGGCACCCTCTGGTTCTTATGAAATGAAGGTCATCAGCATTACAAGAGAGGGCTAATTATGGCAAAGTTTGTACCCCAGACAGAGATGTCCTACGGCGACCAGGTTCAGGTCCGCCGGGACAAGCTGGCAGCCCTGCAGGCAGAGGGCAGAGATCCCTTCCTGCAGACAAAGTATGATTTCAATGCCGATTCCGCTGCGATCAAGGCAGATTATGAAGGCTATGAAGGTAAGACCGTCCGGGTGGCAGGCCGCTTGATGAGCAAGCGCGGCCAGGGTAAGGTCATGTTCTGCGATCTGCAGGACGCTACCGGTCGTATCCAGCTGTTCGTCAAGATCGACGAGCTGGGCGAGGAGGAGTATGCCCGCTTCAAGAAGAACGATATCGGTGATATCGTCGGTGTAGAAGGCGAGGTGTTCAAGACCAAGACAGAGGAGATCTCTGTGCGTGCCAAGGTGGTTACGCTGCTGAGTAAGTCTTTGCTGCCTCTGCCGGAGAAGTACCACGGCCTGACTGATAAGGAGATCCGCTTCCGTCAGCGGTATGTTGACCTGATGGTCAACCCCGAGGTGAAGCAGAACTTTGTGATCCGCTCTAAGTTCATTAAGTTCATGCGCAATTATCTGGATAATATGGGCTATATCGAAGTGGAGACCCCGGTACTGAACACCATTGCCGGCGGTGCGTCTGCCCGTCCCTTTGTGACCCACCATAATACGCTGGATATCGATATGTACATGCGTATCGCCACAGAGCTGCCCCTGAAGAGGCTGATCATCGGCGGTATGGATCGTGTGTACGAGATCGGCCGTATTTTCCGTAACGAGGGCATGGATCCCAAGCACAACCCGGAGTTTACCTCTGTTGAGCTGTACCAGGCATATGCGGATTCCCACGATATGATGGATATTTGTGAGGGTATCATCTCCGGCGCAGCCAAGGAGATACTGGGTACTTATGAAGTGGAATGGATGGGCGAAAAGATCGATCTGGCTCCCGGTTGGCGCCGTATGACCATGATCGATGCGGTCAAGGAATATGTAGGCATTGACTTTGGTGCGATCACCGATGATGAGACTGCGGTTGCTGCTGCCAAGGCAAAGGGCGTGGAACTGAATGAGGCTGCCGAGCAGACCTGGGGCAATGCCCTGTACGCCTGCTTCGACCAGAGAGTGGAGGAGCACCTGATCCAGCCCACCTTCATCACTATGTATCCTGTTGAGGTTTCTCCGCTGACCAAGAAGTCCCCTGTGGATCCCAGACTGACCGAGCGTTTCGAGCTGTTCGTCTGCCACAGCGAGCTGGCCAACGCCTACTCCGAGCTGAACGACCCCATGGATCAGCGTGAGCGCTTCCAGAAGCAGGTAGAGCAGCGTGAGCGTGGCGACGACGAGACCGAGATG
>JAZOSG010000226.1:0-6255 GCA_045657005.1 Faecousia sp. | reverse complement strand
TTTTCCAGCAGTTCCCACAGGTAGGCTGCGGTAGCATTCAGGGTGATCATTCCGGGAAAGGCTGTGACCGCCGCGCCCACAGGCACGATCACGAGAGAGCCTGCCACATCCCGTAGCAGAAAATTATCGCTTCGCTTCATTGGCTCACCCCGGGATCATTCGTAATAACCGTAGGACTTTTTATCCTCCAGAACGACGCCATTGAGCACGAAGCCCAGAGGCTTTGCACCGGTCAGGCGCAAATTGGCAACCGCACGCTTGACTGCGTCCTTTCGGGAGCGACCCTGACGGACCAGCATCAGCACACCGTCCAAAAGATTCGCCACGATACATGCGTCCGATACCACATTGACCGGAGGGGTATCCACAAGGATATAATCATATTCCTTCGCCATATCATCGATCAACTGTCCCATTCTTTCGCTGCCCAGCAGCTCGGAGGGATTGGGAGGAACATCACCGGAGAAAATGATATCCAGATTGGGATACATTTCCTTGCGGGTCGCTTCCTTCACATCTACCAGACCTGCCAGGATATTGGAAAGACCGGGAGTTGCCTTCTCCACCATCAACCGCGCCAGCGCGGGACGGCGCAGATCCGCATCGATCAGCAACACCTTCTGACCGCCTTCAGCAATGGAAATTGCCAAATTCAAAAGCGTGATACTCTTGCCTTCACCGGCGGCACCGCTGGTGATACAGATCCGCTTACAGCCCTCACCACGAAGGAAAAAGCGGACATTGGTACGCAGAGTCTTATAAGCCTCCTGCACAGAAAAGCTGCTGTTTTTATTCAGGATCTGGCGGCGAGTGTTCATAAAGCCGCTTTGTTCCTGCTTTTTAGATTCTTTCTTCTTCATACAACTTACCGCCTCACTTTTTTGCCAAGATCCTTCTTGTCATTCGCCAGATCAGGGATCACACCCAGAACAGGAACGGAGCAGATCTTTTCCAAATCTTCTTCGTTTTTGATCCGTACATCCAGCATATTCTGCAGCACGATCACCACGATCGCAAGGACTGCGCCTGCTGCCGCACCCAAGATCGTATTGGTGGTGTAGTTGGGGGAACTGCTGCCCTTAGGCAGACGGGCATAGTCAATGATCTTGGCGGAGCTGCCTTCAATGATCTCAGCGATCTCATCGGGAGCAATTGCCGCAATGGCGTTTGCCAAGTCCATAGACATCTGGGGATACGGTGTCGTGACCGTTACCTTGAACATTTCCGTCTCGCCGACGACCTCAGCCGAGATCATACTGCGGACCTGGTCTGTAGTCAGTGCCAGATTGGTTTCCGCGATCACCTTATCCAGCACTGTATTACTCTGGATAATATTGACATAAGTGGTAACCAATCGCAGCGCTACTGCAAGATCCGACGAGGATATGTATGAAGTATCCTTACTGGAATTGTTATTAACATAGATCGTAACACTGGCTTTATACTGGGGTGCTACGAAATTGACAGTATACATCAAAACGGCAGATCCCAGGATGATTGCGCAAAGCACAATGATCCAGGCACGCTTCAACAGAACCTTAAAAAGCCCACGCAGATCAATTTCTACAGTTTCATTCATTGCTCTTTCTCCTCAGGTAATGTAACTGCACCGGAACAGCATAGCTCCGCCCGGGCATACTTACAGATTTCAACTTGAATTTTAGCATAAGTCAACTGTAATGTCAACTTCATTCCAAGGCTGTATGTCACTTAATCTGGGGATATTTCTCACCTTTTTTGTATTTACTTGACAAAAACGGGAGAGTTGATTATCCTATACAGGTAAATCCTTTTTTGTCCTATTAGAAAGGAGTATAAAAACATGAAGCTGACTTGTGATCTGTGCGGTAGCGAGCTGCAAATGAATACCGACAGGCAGGGCGCGCTCTGCACAGGCTGCGGTATGAATTATTCTATGGATAGCTTGCGCCAAAAACTGAATTCTCCGTCGCAAGCCCAAGTACAAACCGGTGCGGCAGTTTCCGCATATGCGCAATCCGAACCGGCAACCTTCCAGGCCCCTATGCAAGAGCTGATCATCAGAAGAAAGTTCGACCTTCAGGCCATCCGGTATGTTGTCACCATCGTAGTTGATGGTGAAGAGGTCGCTATTTTTGGTCCAAAAGGTGGGGAAGTCAGCATTCCTGTCAGCCGGGGAGATCACGATGTATATGCGATTGTCAAGCGTGATAACAAAGTAGTGGATTCCGTTTTGGATACATTCCATATTCATGTGGGCGACCACAATTGGTGCGGAGAGTTCCGTGTACGCCGCACCGCCTGGAATGCACTTTGGGAACTCAGCCTGGGAGAAGATATCAACGACACCACGCGTACTTAATAAGCCTCTTTGCTTTAGGGCTATACTGCGGCAAAACAGCAGACAAGCAAAGCAGTCCATACAAGGCAGAAAAACGCCTTGTATGGACTGCTTTTTATTACATTATAAGCCGAAAACCCAACAGGAGGATCGCTTACTGCAAGTGGGCTTCGTTAATCAGAATATGGACATCGTCCAACTGTTTCTGAGAAACGGTGGTGGGAGCATCCATCATCAGATCCTGGGCAGTCTTGTTCATGGGGAAGGTGATGACCTCCCGGATGGATTCCTCACCGCACAGCAGCATCACGATCCGGTCAATGCCAGGGGCTGCACCGGCGTGAGGGGGCGCGCCATAGGTAAAGGCATTGTACATTGCCGGGAACTTCGCCTTCACATCCTCTTCGCCCAGGCCCACCATCTGGAACGCCTTGACCATGATCTCGGGATCGTGATACCGGACCGCACCGGAGGCGGATTCGTAGCCGTTGACCACCAGATCATACTGATCAGCATTGATAGCAAGCAGCTTTTCGGTATTGCCCTCTGCATCCAGAAGGGTCTGCATACCGCCCTGGGGCATAGAGAAGGGGTTATGGCAGAATTCCAGCTCGCCGGATTCCTCGCCCATCTCGTACATGGGGAAGTCCACGATCCAGCACATGGCGTACTGTTCTTCATCAAAGTGACCGGGGATGCGCTTGCCCATCATGGTACGGATCACACCGGCGGTCTTCTGGGCTGCAGACTTCTTACCGGCTGCCATGCAGACAAAGCTGCCGGGCTTCAGGCTGAGCTTTTCGGTCAAAGCTGCCTTCTGCTCCATAAGGAACTTGGAGATACCGCCGGTCAGTTCGCCATTCTCGTCCACCTTGAACCAGCAGCACTTGTTACCGGTCTGGACCTCTACATCGTTCAAGAGCTTATCGATCCATTTTCTACCCTCACAGAAGTTGTCTACAGCAACCGCCTTGACCACCGCATTCTGGAAAGGACCGAATTCACTGCCGGCAACGGCATCGGTAATATCCTGCACTTCAAGATCAATACGCAGGTCGGGCTTATCGGAACCGTAGCGCTCCATAGCCTCGTTGAAGGGGATGCGAATAAAGGGTGCCTGGGAGACACGCTCATACTTGCCAAACTTGCAGAAAATGGGCTGCAGCACTTCTTCCAGGGTAGTCAGCACATCGTCCTGAGAGGCAAATGCCATCTCCATATCCAGCTGATAGAACTCGCCAGGGGTACGGTCGGCACGGGCATCCTCGTCCCGGAAGCAGGGAGCGATCTGGAAATAGCGGTCAAAGCCGGAGGTCATCAGCAGTTGTTTGAACTGCTGGGGTGCCTGGGGCAACGCATAGAACTTGCCGGGATGGTTTCGGGCAGGCACCAGATAGTCACGGGCACCCTCGGGAGAAGATGCGGTCAGGATGGGTGTGGTGATCTCCAAAAAGCCCTTTTCCGTCATGGCAGCACGGATGGCAGCCACCACCTGGCAGCGCAGGATGATATTACTCTTGACCGCAGGATTCCGCAAATCAAGATAGCGGTACTTAAGCCGGGTATTCTCGTCCGCATCCTTACTCTTGTTGATCTCAAAGGGCAGCTGGTTGTGACGGCACTTGCCCAGGATCTTGATCTCAGAAGGAACTACCTCGACTTCACCGGTAGGCAGCTTGGGGTTCTTGCTCTCACGCTCCCGCACGGTACCTGTGACCTGGATCGTGGTTTCCTTATTGATCCCCTTAACGATGCGCATCATTTCCTCGGTCTCCACCACCACCTGGGTAGTGCCGTAGTAATCACGCAGCACCAGGAAGGCAAAATTCGCGCCCACCTCGCGGACATTTTCCAGCCAGCCGGCCAGGGTAATATTTTTTCCTGCATCGCACAGCCGCAGCTCGCCGCAGGTATGGGTTCTGGATTGGAACATAGTAAAATCCCCTTATCTATGATTTATCGGTTTATTCTCTCACAAATATCTGGAAAAGTCAATCCAGGTTAATGGCATACTGGATAGAGGAAACGACCCCCTCCTCCAAAATCACCGTCAGGGTCGCGCCGCCCCGGCTGATCACATAGGCATTCGTGCCGTTGTAGCCGTCGGTGCCGTAGGCCTTTTCTACCTCTGCCCGGGAAGAACCAATATAAATCCCCTCCTCGGTGGATACACTGTCGTCAGCAAACCACCAGCCGTAGACAAAGTCCTCTTCCCCTTTGGGGTAGGTGTCCAAGTAGAAGCTACCGTAGTAGTAGGACTTATCCAGTCCGTCAAAGGCGCAGCTGGCAGACTCGGTGTACTTCACCGGCTCGCCCAGAGCAGCCAAAATGGGCGCTGCCGGTGCGTGCATGGTGATCTCAGTTCCCTTATAGGTAAAGGTAAAGCCCTTTTCTGTCTGTTCTGCCTGAGAACCGGCATTTTCAGAAGGCTTAGTAGATGCGCCTGCTTCGCTGCCGGACTGGCAGCCTGCAAAGCTCAGAAGCATACAGGCGATCAGCGCAAAAATTATCAGCTTTTTCATAATTCACTCTTTCTCAGCCTCAAGGGCTGCTTTTCTTTCGTTATAGACCCGGACTTTTTCTGCCCAGAGGTTGGCGGTTTCTGTCTGTGTCCGGCGGTCGGAAACGCCGCAGCGTTCCTGCAGGACTCTTCCAAACCAGGCACTTGCCTTTTCCGCGCCGTAGACATTCAGGTGCAGACCGGTATCATAGGTGTCGCGCGTCCAGTCAATGCCCATTTCCTGCTGGTAGTCCAGCATATTGATATACAGCAGGTCATGTTCCGCAGCATACTCTTCGATCTGCGCATCCCACTGATCCCACCATACCGGCGACAGGGCAGGCGCTTTGATCAGCACCAGCTGGGTCCCCTTTTCCTTGCACAGCTGCACCATTTTATCCAAATAGTACCAGCTGTTTTCCCCAAAGCTGTAGTCAACCAATGGGCGCTCCACATGCTCATCCTGCAAAGGCTTTACGCCCACCTGCATCAGATAGCCGTTGTCAGACACCTGATCCCGGTGAAGCCAGTAGGTGAAATCGTCCTTCGTCAGCTGTGACCACCGATCATGGTAGCGCAGCAGAGGAAACAGGTAGCTGTACTGCCCTTCCCACTTTCGCTCCTCCTCGGTCATAGATGCATGGATGGAGCTCCACTTAGAGGATGACCAGCGCATACCGTCCAAGGTCATCCGGTTATAGGCTTCTCTCTGGCTCTGGTCGCCGGTGCTTTTGGGGGTGTCGTATTTCATGGACAGCACATTAAACACCATTACCTTAGGGGTCTCATACCGGAAGGTCTCCTCCATCAGGTAATAAGACTGCCAGATCAGCTGCTGGGCGCTGCCTCGGATATAGGAGGTAATGCCGTACTGCTCCCAAAGGGTGATGGGAGAGAAGTTTTCATAAACCTCGCAGTCGCCGATGAAAATCACATCGTTATCCCCGGCATTAGCATAGTATTCCCCGATCAGCGCGCCTTCTTTGGTATTGTCCATATATTTAGGCATCAGCAGAGCCTGCAGAAGATACAGCGCTACCAGCCCAATGACCAGCACGGAGGTCAGCAAAACATATCGCTTTTTCATAGCTCCTCCTAAAACTGGTTATAGATAAAATTACTTGCGTTGTAGCCGATGCCGTAGCTGCCCAGCAGCAGGACCGCCACCAGAAGCCCAAAGATCAGGCTATAGCGCAGGACAGGTCTTGTCCACAAAAATTCCCGGAAGCTTCCCACTTTTTCCTGGAACAGGCTGATGCCGAACATCAAGGCAATGCCAAAGAGCAAAATGCCGTAGTCCAATCCGGTCAGTCCCAAATTCAGCATTGTGCCGTCCCAGAGGATATGGAAATGAAAGGTGGTAAACAGGCTGCCCATCCGGGCGAAATAGTCTCCCACATTCGGGAAAAGATCTACAATGCGGATCAGATTCATC
>JAZOSG010000225.1:0-3850 GCA_045657005.1 Faecousia sp. | reverse complement strand
GCCTTTTTCTGCGCCTTCAGCTCAGCAGACAGGCTCAGCAGCGCACCGATCTCCTCCGGCGTAAAATCCAGAAGCTTTAAAAAATGTCTGTTCTTAAAATCCATGAAAAAGAACCTCACTCTCAATTCCCAATTTTCAATTACTCACACGCTTGCTTGATTACACTCACTGCCTGTTGCAGCTGCTCCATGGGGATATTCAGTGCTGGCAGCAGCCGCACCTTATCCTTGGCAGTCAGCACCAGCACACCGTGTTCCATGCAGGCGGCAACAACTTCCTTGTTGGGCTTTGCGGTCTTGATGCCGATCATCAGACCCTTGCCGGTGACACTTTCAATGCCCTCGCTGCCTTCCAGTTGGGCAAAAACATATTCACTCTTCTTCTGCACATCTGCCAAAAAGTCCTGATCCAGCCGCTCCAGAATACTCAGCGCGCCTGCGCAGCAGACGGGATTGCCGCCATAGGTAGAACCGTGGTCACCGGGGCCCAGAACGTCCTTGACCTTCTCGCCCAGCAGCGTTGCACCGATGGGAAGACCGCCGCCCAGTCCCTTGGCAGTGGAAACGATATCCGGCTGGATGCCGTAGTGCATGTAAGCGTACAGCGCGCCGGTGCGTCCGTTGCCGGTCTGTACCTCGTCAATGATCAGAGGAATGTCCTGCTCCTGACACAGCTGCGCCACACCGGTGATAAATTCCCGGCTCAGAGGCACTACGCCACCCTCGCCCTGGACACATTCCAGCATGATGCCGGCGGTAGGGGTTTTCGCGACCAGCGTTTTCAGTCCCTCCAGGTCCTCCGCAGCCACATGCAAAAAGCCCGGAGTCAGGGGTTGGAACAGCTGATGGAAATGCTCCTGCCCGGTGGCAGCCAGGGTGGTCAAGGTCCTGCCGTGAAAGCTGTTTTTCAGGGTGATGACGGTGTGATATGCAGCACCCTTCTTATCCTGAGAATACTTCCGGGCATACTTGATGGCACACTCGTTGGCTTCCGCGCCGGAATTGGAGAAGAAGACCTTAGCCATGCCGGTCTTTTGGCACAGCAGCCGGGCAAGCTTGGCGCAGGGGGAGGTATAGTACAGGTTGGAAACATGCTGCAGCTGTCCCAGCTGCGCGGTGACAGCCGCCATCCATCCGTCATCGGCAATGCCAAAGCCGGTAACGCCGATGCCGGAGGTCAGGTCGATATATTCTTTGCCGTCAGCGTCCTGCAAAAGGCAGCCCTTGCCGGAAACCAGTTCTACCGGAAAGCGCCCATAGGTAGGCGCGACATATTCTTTATCAAGGGAAATAATGCTCATAAGATCAGTCCTTTGTAACCATGGTACCGGCGCCTTCGTCGGTGAGCAGCTCCATCAAAATGGAGTGGGGGATCCGTCCGTCCATAATGACCACATTTTTGACACCGTGACCGATGGCCTCGATGCAGCAGTCCACCTTGGGGATCATACCGCCGGATACGATGCCCTCGTCGTAGAGCTTTTTCGCTTCCGCTACAGTCACATGGGGGATCAGGGTAGCCGGGTCGTCCTTGTCCCGGAGAATGCCGGCAATATCGGTCATCATGATCAGCCGTTCTGCCTCCAGCGCGCCTGCAATGAATGCGGCAGCTGTATCCCCGTTGATGTTGTAGGTGTTGCCCTGCCGGTCACTTGCCACGGTGGAGATCACCGGAATATAATTCTTTTCCAAAAGATCGGTGATGGGCTGGGTGCGGATCTTGGTGATCTGACCCACATAGCCCAGTGCTTCGTTCTTCATTGTAGCTTCGATGATGCCGCCGTCAATGCCGGAAAGGCCTACCGCGTGACCGCCCTTCATCTGGATCAGGTTGACCAGGTCTTTGTTGACCTTGCCTGCCAGAACCATCTGGACGATATCCACGGTCTCCTTATCAGTGACACGCAGTCCGTCTACAAAGACTGCCTGCTTGCCAAGCTTTTCCATGGTCTGGCTGATCTCAGGGCCGCCGCCGTGGACCAAAACCACCTTCACGCCGATAAGCCACAAAAGGGCGATGTCCTCCATCACCTGCTGCTTCAGCTGCTCGTTTACCATGGCATTGCCGCCGTATTTGATCACAACGATCTTGCCGCTGTACTTCTTAATGTAGGGCAGCGCGGCGGTCAGAACCTCCGCCCGCTCCGCATTGGAAAATTCATTGTGCATGATATGTACTCCTATCAGGTTCTGTAATCGCCGTTGATCTTCACATAATCATAAGTCAGGTCGCAGCCCCAGGCGGTGGCGTCATATTCGCCGCTGTTCAGCTCCACCAGGATCTCGATTTCTGCCTCCAGCAAAACTTCCTTTGCCAGCTCCTCACTGAACAGGACGCCGCTGCCGTTTCTGCACACGGCGACAGTGCCTTTTTTGGAACGGAAGGAAACATCGATCTTGTCTACATCCACATCCGCGCCGCTGTAGCCGATGGCACACAGGACTCTTCCCCAGTTGGCATCGGCACCAAACATGGCAGCCTTCAAAAGACTGGAGCAGATGACGCTCTTGGCACACTTTTTGGCAGCAGCCTCAGTGGCAGCACCGGTGACCTTGCACTCCAGCAGCTTGGTAGCGCCCTCGCCGTCAGCGGCGATGGCTCTGCACAGCTGCACGGTAATGGTGTTCAGCGCCTTCATAAAGGAAGTGAAGTCCGCACCCTCTGCGGTGATCTCGGGGTTGCCTGCCATGCCGTTGGCAAGGACGGTCACCATATCATTGGTGGAAGTGTCGCCATCAATGGAGAGCATGTTGAAGGTGTTCTTAATGTCACCGGACAGCGCCTTTTGCAGCATGGCAGGGGAGATAGCAGCGTCGGTGGTGATGAATACCAGCATAGTTGCCATGTTGGGGTGGATCATACCGCTGCCCTTGGCGATACCGCCCATGTGACATTCCTTGCCGCCCAGGGTAAAGGAAACTGCCAGCTCCTTGACTGCGGTGTCCGTAGTCATAATGGCCTCAGCGGCGGCAGTGCCGTTTTCCGCGGACAGACCGGCGGTCAGCGCCTGCATGCCGTTTTTAATGGGAGTCAGATCCAAAGGCTGACCGATCACGCCGGTGGATGCCACCACCACATCCCCTGCCGGGATGCCGGTATATTGCTCCACCAGCTGACACATACCCTGGGCGATCTGGATACCGTCAGCGTTGCAGGTGTTGGCATTGCCGCTGTTGCAGATGACCGCCTGAGCGGTGCCGTTTTGGATATTCTGCTTTGTTACCGCAAGGGGCGCGCCCTTGACAAGATTCTGGGTGTATACTGCGGCAGCGCTGGCAGGTACATCACTTACGATCATTGCCAGGTCACGCTTGGTGCGGTTATGACGGATGCCGCAGTGGACGCCGTTGGCCTTAAAGCCCTTTGCGGCACATACGCCGCCTTGAATCATTTCCATTTTTCTCTCTCCTTCGTTACACGGTCAAGCCGGTATCTTCCGGCAGACCCAGCAGGATATTCATATTCTGGATCGCTGCACCGGAAGCGCCCTTGCCCAGGTTATCGAACCGGGCAGTGAGGATGATCCGGTCTTCGTTGCCGAAAACGGAGATCCCCATATCATCCCTGCCTGAATAAGCACAGGCAGACAGAAGACCGTCTTCGTCGGTGCTGTCGTCAAAGTGGATCAGACCCTGGCTGTAGTAGTCCTTGTAGAGCTTACGGATATCCTCGATGGTGCCCTTGATGTCCTTGACGAACAGGGGTACTGTGACTTCCATACCGCTGTAAAAATCTCCCACAATGGGGCAGAAGATCGGAGAATGCGCCAATCCGCACAGATGCACCATTTCCTTCAAATGTTTATGCTGCTGTGTCAGACCGTACTGCCGTGGGCCGTCCAGCAATGCCG
>JAZOSG010000224.1:0-3214 GCA_045657005.1 Faecousia sp. | reverse complement strand
GCCCATATGAACGATCCTGCCTTTGACCAGGATCGGGAAGAGGTACTTCTTGGCTTGAAGGACAAGGGCGTTGAATGGCTGATGAATGTGGGCTGCTGCCTGGAGTCTTCCCGGGACTGCATCGCCATGGCCGAAAAATATCCCTTTGTCTATGCCTCTGTGGGCAGCCATCCGGATTCTGCCGATGAAGTGAGCGACGGGGTGCTGGCGCAGTACCGGCAGATGGCGGCGCATCCCAGGGTCAGAGCCATCGGCGAGATCGGTCTGGACTATTATTATGAGACTATCCCCAGAGAGGTACAGATCAAGGCATTTCGTATGCAGATGGAGCTGGCGCGGGAATTAAAAATGCCCGTCATCGTTCACGAGCGCAATGCTCACGATGACGGGATGCGTGTGGTCAAGGAATTTAAAGATGTGACCGGCGTGTTCCTCTGCTACTCCGGCTCGGCGGAGATGGCACGACAATTGGTGGATATGGGCTGGTACATCGGCTTTACCGGTGTGCTTACCTTTAAAAATGCCCGTAAGGCGGTGGAAACTGCCGAAAGGATCCCCTTGGAGCGGATCGTTCTGGAAACGGACTGTCCCTTTATGGCGCCGGAGCCTTTCCGGGGCAAGCGCAACGACCCGGGCTATCTGTACCGGATGGCGGAGCGACTGGCGGAGATTCGGGGGATCTCTATAGAGGAAGTCCACGCCGTCACCACAGAAAACGCCAAACGGCTTTACCGGATCGAGGATTAAAGTCCTAATCTCTTTCCGGTGCTTGCCTGCGCAGGACTTTGACCAGCTGTTCTACAAAGCCCCAGACGGGCGGTTCCAGCCATTTATCATACAAAATACACATATACAGCGCCTGGTGCCAGTTTTCCAGGGGGACATAGCTGACCCCCTGCTGGGGCCGGGCGCAATCATTTGAAACGATAGAAAAGCCCACTCCGGCAGATACCAGATCCAGTGCCGCCTGGGCGGTATTGACGGCGCAGACGATATGCTCCTCCGCGGGCATGCCGCTGGCCCACTGACCAAAGCTGTGCTCTACATCGTTATGAAAGACCACCTGTGGCTCGTGGAGGATCTGCTGCGGCAGAAGGGACTCGCTGTGGGCAAGGGGATGGTTTTCCGGAAGTGCTACGCTGAAATCCTGCTGCCCCAGCTTCCGGAAGTGGAGGCTGCGGTCCCGGTTGGTTGTGTCCACGATCGCCATATCCAGCTTCTCCTGCCGTACAAGATCCATCAGCTCTTCAGAAGCGCTTTCTGTCAGACGGAAACGGATCCGTTGGTTTTGATGGATATACTCGCCGATCTCCCGGGCGACTGTGCCGCCCAGAGTACCGGACACCACGCCCATACGGATCACCACCGGCGCGCTGACCTTGCTGTCACGCAGGGTCATAGACGCGGAATTCAGCTCCTGCAGCGCCGCGTCTACTTTCTCCTGGTAAAAGCGCCCCTCCTCCGTCAGCCGGATGTTGCGCCCGACCTTTTCAAAGAGCTTGATACCGCCAAGCTCAGTCTCCAGATGATGGATGGCGCTGGAAAGAGAGGGCTGGGAAATACCCAGACGGGCGGCCGCCAGGGTGTAGTGTTCCAGCTGCGCCAAAACAGAAAAATACCGCAAATAGTTATAGTTCATATGGCTACCTCGCGAATCTATAGATATAAACTATAAATAAAATATCATAACTATATTGGTTTTGGCAACAAGAAATTATATAATCTTAAAGGAATTCGGGGTTTTATCCCGATTTTTCTCTGCCTCAGCAGTTTTGCAGCTAAAAACAGGGGCAAATCCTGGAAACAGTCATTGCGTTTAACTAAAAAATGTGATACCATGATAAATGGAAAGTTTCGGCTTTCCCTATATCACAAGGAGACAGCATTTCATGAGTTTTACATACAAGGGCCTGAAGGCCGAATACAAAAGACACACCATTACCGACGAGGAGATCGACCGCAACATGCAGCGGCTGCTGCAGCAGAATCCCCGGATCGCGGAGGTCACGGACCGTCCCACAGAGCAGGGCGATGAGGTGATCCTGGATTACGCAGGCTTCTGCGACGGTGAGCAGTTTGCCGGCGGCACTGCCGAAAACCAGACCCTGGTTCTGGGCAGCGGTATGTTTATCCCCGGCTTTGAAGAGCAGCTTCTGGATAAGGTTCCCGGCGAAGAAGTGACTGTGAAGGTCACCTTCCCCAAGGAATACCATGCGGAAAACCTGGCAGGCAAGGAAGCCCAGTTCCACTGCAAGATCAAGGCGATCCGGCTTAAGAGCCAGTATGAGCTGGACGACACCTTTGCCAAGGAAGTCGGTCAGTGCAATACTTTGGAGGAAATGCGCAAGAAGATGGGCGAAAGCCTGCAGGCGTATGCCGATGAGCGGGGCGAGATGGATCTGCAGGATCAGCTGCTGCGCCAAGCGGCGGACACTCTGGAGCTGACCATTTCTGAAAAGATGCTGGATGAAGCAGTGGAAGAGCAGCTGCAGAATCTTCGGGCGCAGCTTGCCCAGCAGGGTCTGAATCTTGAGATGTACTGCCAGTTTATGAACACCACGGAGGAAACGCTCCGGGAGGATCTGCGTCCCCAGGCGGAGTTTGCCATTCGCAGCCGGGCGGCCATCGATGAGATCGTACAGATCGAAGCGCTGGAAGCGGATCAGGAGGATATCGCAAAGGCGCTGGCGATCATCTGCCGCCATAACAATATCACCATGGACCAGCTGAAGGAGCAGTACGATGCCGCTCTGGAGCAGGCGGTTATCAATAGTGTCCTTACCGGCAAGGTCATGCAGCTCATCCGGGCCGCTGCCATTGTCGAGGAATAAATACATCAATCATTGTGCCGAAAGGCACCAACATTAAGGAGGAAACATAGTATGGCAATCGTTTATGACGAAAACGGCAAGTATGTGGACGAGAAGGGCCTGGTAAAGCTGGACCCCACCAAGTTCGCTGACTGGCAGATCGCAGAAGAGGCAGAAAAGACCCTGCCCTCTGTTGAGTTCTTCCGTGAGAAGCTGGGCCTTCTGCCTGAGGAGATCATCCCCTACGGCAAGACCCCCAAGATCGACTTCATCAAGGTTATGAACCGTCTGAAGGATAAGCCCGACGGCAAGTTCATCGAAGTCACCGCTGTTACCCCCACTCCCTTCGGTGAAGGTAAGTCCACCGTTTCTCTGGGCCTGATCGAAGGCCTGGGCTACATCGG